>JAITNZ010000024.1 GCA_031290205.1 Spirochaetaceae bacterium | reverse complement strand
AAGAATACGGGGCGATTAATATTAAACCTCACAAATTTCATGGTGAATGGAATTATACTATCTCTCCTGCAAAATAATTTAACAGAATAATTGTAAATGTTATATAATTACACTTCCTAATAGCACCCGATGGGGTGTTGTTGCGGTTAATCGTTCATGGCGTGGCGCAGGACAAGTAAACTTTACGCCCCAAATGCAGGTTCACCTTTAGGTGAACCTATGCCCCGCAACGCCCCGCTGGGGGGGCGAGGTGCCCCCCCAGACCCCCCGTTAGCATTTTAGCTATCACTTTAGAATTTACCCCGAAAAATAAATTGCACCCTCAGCAACTCCCGCACTTGAGCTGCCCCGCGATTCCCTGTTACACAGCGCAACTTAACTAACAACGCCCTTTTCAATGTGAAGGCAAGGCAGAAACCGCCTGTGGCGGCGCGGGGGCAGATCAAGTGGGGAGTTGCTGGAGTAGTTCGCTGTAATACTGTGTTTCGATTTTCGTTTCGGGTATGCCTGCTTTGGCGAGGAAGGCGAGGAGGCTCTCACGCGCGGCGCTGATTGTCTGCGGCGCATCGTCTTCGCTGAGGATTTCAAGTTCCAAAAACCAGCCGAGCTTTTCTACCAACGAAAGTTCGACGGTGATTTTTTCGCACTTGTAGGAAAAGCCCTGTTTCTTTTTCGTATACGAACGCTGTAAATTAAGTTTGCCAAGCAGCTCTTCGAAGTTTGAAAGCGCGACATTCATCGAAGAATGTTCGGGGGCGGCAAGGGCAAACTCATGCTCATCGTTAATTTCTATTTGGTCCCTCATTTCTTTAGTCTTATACGTTACTAACACAACATTAGTTTCGTTATCATCAGCATCGATTTGTTTTTCTTTGCGCACCCGCAGTCCCGATGTAGGCAGAGTGCCGCTTGGTATCACACCCACACGAGCACCACTTTCGATTGGGAACCAATACTCATCAGCTTTGACATATTCAAATTCAAAAGTAGCAATGGCAGAAAGCATTGCGCTTACACTTTCGCAATCATCTACCCATGCCTTCAGTTCAATTTCGTGCGACATAGCGCCTCCTCGTTAAATGCTTGGATTATACGGCGTTTTACCGCGCCGCTGCCGCCGCAAAGCTCGGCGATTTTTTTACGCATCATGATGCGTTGTGAATTTTTCCCATAAGGACACGTGCATGCCGATTTCAAAAGCCCGTGCTCGTCGGCGCACGCTACGACCTGCCGCTCTTCTAGGTAAGAGAGCGGGCGAATCAGCACAAGAGGATACTTTTCGTATTGCAAGAGCGCGGGCATTCCGCAGAGCTTTCCCGCGGCGGTGATGTTCATAAAATATGTTTCGATACTATCATCAAGATGATGACCGAGCGCTATCTTGTTAAAGTTATGATTGAGCGCATAAGAAATCAATTCGGCGCGGCGTTGGGTGGAACACCAATAACAGTTCATCTTTCTTCCCGCTTTTAATCGAGCGATAACAGGAACGTATATATCTTCAAAGGGGATGCCCCAACTTGCAAGATGATTGATAAGCTCGGGTTTTTTACAGCATGAACAAAAATCAGTTGATATATGCAGACCTGCAAGGTGGTAATCAACTTTGAGTGCGGGACGCAATAGCGAGAGCATCATCGCAAGGACGGTGGAATCTTTTCCGCCAGAGACGGCAATCAGTATGCGGTCGCCTGACGCTATCATGCTATGGTCGAATATCGCTTTGCTCACGAGTTTTTGCGCGACAACAGAAGCGTTATACTTGCGGGAAAGTTTTTTGCTGCTACTCATTCTGTTACTCAAACTTTACTCCGCCTTTTTTTTTCTTCCCGCTTATACATGCAAGTAAGCGGCTTACTAAGCGGACAAAGGAAATCTCCTGCATACCCATAAGCCCCTGCGGGCGGAATATCATTACAAAAATTAAAATGAGGGGGTATATCAGCAATCTATAGTTTTGTAAAAAGCGTAATAGTTCCTGCACCATATAGAGTGTATATGCGGCTATAATCGAGCCGGTCATCGAGCCCATGCCGCCGAGCACGACATAGATGAGGTAGTCGATGCTCTTGGTGAACGATGCTATATCGGGTTTTACGAAGCCGATGAACATCGCGTAGAGCGCGCCGCCGACTCCGGCGATAAACGCGCCGGTAACAAAGCCTATCATCTTATAGCGGAATATGGGGATGCCCGATGAGTTTGCGGCGATTTCGTCTTCGCGCACGGCAAAGATGGCGCGCCCGTAACTGGAGCGCAGAAAGTTTTGCAAGAGCACGACGATGAGGGCAAGCGTGCCGGTAATCACGAGAAACGAGGTGAATGGTCCTGTGTGGACATCTTGCAGGATGGTGGGAAAGCTCTTGCCGTTTGGTCCGTCGGTGATTGATTTTAGGTTGGTGAGCAGCACGCGGATAATCTCGCCGAAGCCGAGCGTGACGATGGCAAGGTAATCGCCGGTGAGTTTGAGTGAGGGGAAGCCGATGAGGAAGCCTGCAAACGCGGTGAACACGGCGGCGCAGAGCAGGCTTACCGCGAGGGGGAGACCCAGTTCGAGGGTGAAGAAGATGCAGGAGTAGGCGCCGATTGCCATGAAGCCCGCCTGCCCGAGCGAAAGCTGCCCGGTGATGCCGACAACAACGTTCACGCTGATAGCCATGATCGCGTTGATGCACGCCGCCGTCAGCACCTGCGCATAGTAACCATCAAGTACCCCAATACTGATAAGCGCCGCCGGCACCACAATAAGAACAACGGCAACGATGCCGGGAAATAGAATATTTTTAACGCTCTGCTTCATTAGTATGCTCACTCCTTATGAAGAAAGGGAACAGGGAACAGGGGAAGACACACTCCACACTCATTTCTCATTCACTGTTCACTGTTCACTGTTCACTGTTCACTATTCACTGTTCACTGTTCACTATTCACTGTTCACTGTTCACTATTCACTGTTCACTGTTCACTGTTCACTACTTCCCGACCGCTTTCTTAAACTCAGCAAAAATTTCTTCGACGCTGGGGCGGGCGTCTATGTCGATGAGGATGCCTTTTGCGCGGTAGTAGCCGATGAGCGGCGCCGTTTGGATGCGGTAGACATCGAGGCGTTTCAGGATGGCTTCAGGTTTGTCGTCTTCGCGGATGAACACTTCGCCGCCGCATTTGTCGCAAACACCCGCTTTCGAAGGCGGATTGAAGGTTGCATGCCAGTTAAAGCCGCAGTTCCTGCATACCCGCCTGCCGGTAAGCCGTTCGAGAACGGTTGCGTCGGGAATATCGAAGTTCACCACTTTATCTAGCGTGGAGAATTTTTCCAACGCATCCGCCTGCGGGATCGTCCGGGGGAAGCCGTCGAGGATATAGCCCGCTGCCGTATCGCTCTTGGCAAGGCGTTCACGGACAAGCGTGATGGTCGCCTCATCGTCGACGAGCCCGCCTGAACCGATCAGCGCCGCTATTCTTTTGCCAAGGGGAATCCTTGCCGCGATAGCTTCGCGGAAAATGTTCCCCGTGCTGATATGCGGCACCTTGAGCGCCTCGACAGCCCGCACCGCAAGCGTCCCCTTGCCCGCACCCGGCGGACCCAAAAAAACCAATTTCATTGGACTATGCTCCTCACCTGCCGCCTAAGAAAGTTTAGCCTGCGGGTAGAAAGCAGTCAATACCCCGCATTGCCTAACAGAAAAAGCCTTCCCCTATAATGTCGATTAACCCCTTCACCCCCTCATGGCTGCGCATTTTGCGGCGCATGGGGTGAACGAGAATCGATCTGATGTTAGAGTGAATGGATATCCACTAGCTCATACCGGCAAGCAGTTTTGGTAATGGGGGAGCCGTTCTGCTCATCTTTTGCACTATGTTCTTTGCTATGAATGTCTCGCATCCATGCCTGAAAGTGCTCTTGGCTCTCCCACTTTATCACATGGGTATAGCCAATTTTTTCCGGCGTTTTGCTAACCCAGCACTCAGATGACAACAAGCCGGCAACGTTCGCTGCTGCCGCCGTCTTTTTTTTTATAATCTTTTTGAGGGTGTCTTCGTTTGTTGTAACGCTCTCAAAAGTAACCTGACTTATAAACATATTTTTTCTCCTATCTATAAAATTGATGTCCCAGCGAATATAGTAAAAAAAACAAACCGGGTAAAGTATGTATTTGGGGAAGACTAATCAGCGTCAATGTCTTGTTCAAACTGGGATTTTAATTGGACAGAGGATACATCGACGGGGTAATTGCCGGAAAAACAGGCATCGCACAAGCCGCATGTGCAGCCTTCGGTAATTTTGCATAACGCGGCGTTAGAAAGATAGCCGAGTGAGTCGGCGCCGATAATGTCGCGTATCTGGAAGAGTGTATGCTTGTATGCTATCAGGTTTTCTGAAGTATCAATGTCGGTGCCGAAATAACAGGGATATAAAAATGGCGGACAGGAGAGCCGCATGTGCACTTCTTTCGCGCCGGCATCGCGCAAGAGGCGGATGATCTTCATGCTCGTCGTTCCCCGCACGATAGAATCATCCACGATAACCACCCGTTTACCCCTTACCGCATCGGCTATCGGATTTAATTTTATACGCACGCTGAACTCACGCTGCTTTTGGTTTGGCGCAATAAATGTTCTGCCTATATATTTGTTTTTCAAAAAACCAAAATCAAAAGGGATGCCGCTTGCCCGCGCAAAGCCGAGCGCCGCATCAAGCCCCGAATCGGGCACGCCGATAATAACATCAGCCTCCGCCGGATGTTCTTGCGCGAGTATCTCTCCCGCGCGCAGGCGAGCTTTATGCACGGAGACGCCGTCGATAACCGAATCGGGACGGGCAAAATAGATATATTCAAATACACAGAGTGATGATTTTTTCCCGCAATGGGTTGTAATGCTATCTATACTGTTATCGTGGAC
>JAITNZ010000233.1 GCA_031290205.1 Spirochaetaceae bacterium | reverse complement strand
GCCGCCACAGGCGGTTCCTGCCTTGCCTTCGCTATGAGAAGGGCGTTGTTGCCTAAGTTGTGCAGTGAAACAGCGAATCGCGGGGTACGGGCGGGGCGGGGAAGGCGTGCTGAAAAACGGGCACCCATTTTCAAAGCAAGTAATTCACCTCGTCGGACGCATTTACTGCCACTTAGAAAAATGCATTTACTGGTGCCATTCGTTTGCTGACAGTGATGGTTTTTTTGCCTTACATGCAGCCAGTGCCCGCTTACCGGCACTAAATCCGACTACCAGTGATGTTTTTCAGCAAGCCTTCCCCGCCCCGCCCGTACCCCGCGATTCGCTGTTTCACTGCACAACTTAGGCAACAACGCCCTTCTCATAGCGAAGGCAAGGCAGGAACCGCCTGTGGCGGCGCGGGGCAGCATAAGTGCGGGAGGTGCTGAAGCTTATTGCTGCCACCTGAAACCGAAATTCAAGCCAAATTCGAGGTGCACGAGGTCTACTGCAAGGGCAAACTGCAAGCGTAGGTCGTTGCTAAAGTCGATAGAGAAGCCGCCGTTTAAGTGAAGTGCTATAGCGTAACCGCTAATACCGCCCCATACGCCGAATTTGCCATCCTCTTTAACTTCCCATTTGGTGCCGCTTATCATGTTATTTAATGCGGGTGCGATTTCGCTTTTGTCGTTCATATCCTTCATATTGGCGCCATTCCATTGTATCGTATCGCCTACAATGGCAAGTCCTGTGTTTGTTATCGCATATCCGAGGTTAGCTCCGGCAAAAACCGTCATGTTGTTGTTTGCAACTGCCTTGGAAAGGGAAAATTTCAGCAGTATAGTTATAGTATCCCATGTGATATAAAGCTTGTTGCTATTTGGATTGAGGCTATCCCAGATTTCCGTATAAGAATCTACTGAATAGTGCCCGCTTAGGTAGTTTACTCCGAAACCGAGTGAAATTTTAGGCGCATTGCCGTAACCGCGGTTTATATTGATGCGGATGTCGCCGCCAAAGACGAGATTTTCATAGCTATAAGAGCCATTCAACGCGAAAATATCGGGAAAATAGCCGATTTTAATCCCAATATCAAACGCGGCATTCTGAAATCCGCCGATACGGGTTTCGAGAGCATAGGCAGGAAAGAGTTGTTTCCCTGCAAACCACGGGCTCACTTCCGGTAACTCCAGCACGTCGGTGAGGGCTTTTAATTTATCCGTTTTCATGGAATTAACGCCGAGTGTAATGCCGAAACCGAAATGGGGGGGCAAGTCCATCAATTGCCCGATATAAGCGTCGGACCAGCCTAATCCTATATCCGAAGAGAGTGGCAGACGACCGCCGTTATCGTTGGCAAATTCGCTTAAAACGCTGCTGATTTCCGAAACGTCAAGCGCAAAGGTCGAAATTATCGTGAAAAATAAGGTCGTAAAGAGAAAACAAAGCCGTTTCATCCTATTCGCTTTCGAGGCGCGCCAAAATCATTTTTTGAATTTCTTCTTTTGTTTTCTTGAGCGCATGTCCGATTTCATCCTCAAATAGATTGAGCGCCTGGTCGTAGAGCTTGCGTTCCATAATCGGCAAATCTTTTACCTTGCTACGGTGGTAGAGCGAACGGACTATGGCGCCGATATCGAGGATAGTTCCCTTTTTAAGGAGTTCCAGATTCTGCTGATAGCGGAGCTTCCAGTCCGAAGTGTTCGGCTCGAAGTCCTGTCCGATAAATTCAAGGGCGTGCTCGGCTTCTTCCAGCGGAACAATCGCCCGAAGCCCCAACTCATCGGCTTTACCAACCGGAACCATCACTGTCATGTCGGAACGGTCAAGAAAAATCGTATAATAGGGGATTTTTTCGCCCTTAAACTCTTTTTCCTCGATTTGTTTAATTAAACCGACGCCCTGACTGGGATAAACTATTTTTTGTTTTAGTTTGAATGTGTATTTACTATCGCTCATCAAACAGATAATAGCCCATAAAAAATAATTTTTCAAGATATTGATTTAAGACGCCGACAATTGTAAAGAGAAACTGTGCATTTACGGAGAAATGGTACATGAAAAGGATTTTAGGTTTTGTGCTGATAAGCGTTCTATTCCTTATTGGATGTAGTAGCGTTCCAGTGAAAAAAAGCCAGCCCGCATTTATGGTCGGCGATACAGTCAGCATAACCGGCGGCGAATATGCACGGGCGCAAGGAACGATAGTCCGCGTCAGTCTGGATACGAATTCTTACAGTGTCCGCCTTGCCAATCAGGAAAATCCGGTAATGATTCTCTCCCATTTGCTCAGGCGTCCGGTTGCGGCAGCGCCTACGCCCGCAGTTACACCGCCCGTTCCTGCTCCGGTTCCCGTTCCCGTTCCAGTTCCCCCGCCGTCTCCGGTTCCTGTCGTGAGTCCGCCGCCTGTCGTGAGTCCGCCGCCTGTTGTAAGTCCGCCGCCTGTTGTAAGTGCGCCTCCTGTTGCAAGTCCGCCGCCCACGGTAAATATCAGACCAACTCCAAGCCCGCCGCAGCCGGACGGATGGCGGCTTGCCGTTCTTCCTGTTATCGGTCTTGACGAATATACGGCGGAAACTATCGCGTGGCATTTAGCGAACGAGGATGCGATACACACCAATTTTTATGTGGTGCCTGTCACGCCTGTTATACGAAAAAACATTCTTACCGAGCAGTCCTACGTCTCGCTCTTCGATGCCGGCGAAGGCGTCCACGCCGATTATATCATGGCGAGTTTCGCCAAAACCATCGGCTATGAAAAAATATTTTTTACCGTCGTGCTCGACGCACACACAAAACAACAGCTTGCCGGTGATTACCGAAAATATAGCGATGTCCAGGAACTCCCATCATTTTTTTCTCAGATGACACGAAAGATTACGGCTGTTGTTACACGACGGGCATATAATGCGCCAAAACTTTCTGTCGAGCTTATGGCTGTTCCGCCAAAAGGGGTAAGTAAAAATGATGCGATAATACTTACGCAGCTGCTTGCGATACAGATAGCAAACACCACTGTATACAATGTGTTTCCCCGCACAGAAAATATTGATGCGGCAGTGATTGATTTTGAAAAAAGGCGTGTGGATATAAAAAATGTGAATGTTACCAATAGGGATCTAACTCCCGCCGATTTTGTCCTTAGTAGCAAGATTGCGGTTTATAATTCAAGAAATGAAATCCTTGCCGAAATCATCGGTATAGAAAATGATGTTCTTAAAAAAGGCGGCTCTATCAACTTCGATACCATCGAGAACACTCCCGATGTGTTAAACGCCCTAGTTTCGCAGCTTACAGGCGCCAACAGGTAGAAAGTATGCGTTATCTCACCCTATCTTTGCGTAGAGCTTGCTTGGCTGTTCTCCTCCTCAGCGTGCCTCACTTCTTAGCTGCTGATGTATTTACGTTCAAGCATAAAACAGGCGATAAATACCGATATATCTCGACGACAAAAGAAGAAGCCTATCTGAACGGTAAACTAATGCAGACATCAAATATGGTAAATAGGATGGCATCTGAAGTTACCGGTATTGATAACGGTATTGCAAAGCATAGCGCGGTTTTCAATGTTGCCGAAGAAATAATCGAAGCTAATAATGAAAAGCGGCTGCAGTGGGGGGAAGAAGAATATAATTCTGTATTCGCACGAGATAATCGTGGAAATATTACGATAGATAAAAAGTATTTTATGCCGAGCGCACGGAATGTTCCTTGCTTTCCCGTAAACGATATCCAGCCGGGGCATACATGGTTAAACCGCGCGAATGAAGTTTTAGATTTACGCAAAGTTTTTAACATGGCATCTCCTTACGAAATTCCGTTTACCGCAAACAACACCTACGTCGGCGAGCGGGAACGGAATAATAAAACCTATAAGGTTTTTACTATCGACTATACGCTCTTTAAACGCGAAGGTTTCGAGGACAATCCGCGCACCTATCTAACTGATAAAAAAAATAAAACTGAAGAGGCGGTAAAACCCGGCATCAAAAACATACGGGGAAAATCAAAACAAACGATTTATTGGGATGCTGAGCGCGGGGCGATCGCCGCCGCAGACGATGAATTTGAATTGCGCTTCGAACTGAGTAGCGGTGATGTCTACCTTTTTAAGGGCGTTACCAACACCGAGCTCTTAGAGGCTGAGACACTCGATAAAGAAGATGTCGCCCGCGAGATAGAGGCAGACCTGAAAACGCTGGGCATTGAAGATGCAAGCGTGCGCGTTGTTGACGAGGGCATCGCTATCAGTATGGAAGACATTCAATTTGCGGCGGATTCCGCCGAATTGCTTCCTTCGGAAAAACTTAAGCTTGATAAAATTGCCGAAATCTTACGCAAATACAACTCGCGAGATATACTTGTCGGCGGGCATACCGCGCAGGCGGGCAAGGCTGAGTTCCGCGTCCCGCTCTCAGAACAGCGCGCCGCCGCCGTCGCGGGATACTTTGTCGGCGAAAAGGTGCGCCCGGCAAGCAGGATAATCACGCGGGGCTACGGCGCCTCCCGTCCGGTCGCCAGTAACGACACCGAAGAAGGACGCCGAAAAAACCGCCGCGTAGAAATAACCATCATGGAAAATTAATCCGCAATTTGTCAATGTGCCGACGCCGACGGTATTACTATTGTTCAAACTTGAGGTGCGTGGTATGATGTATCCCTAATTCAAATTCGTGGTAAAAAAAATTAGGAGGAATAATGCGGGGGAAAAAAATTGTTTTGGGGACGCTGCTCTTTGCGGTAGGCGTTTCCGTATCTGCTCAGGGTTCGCCGGCTAGCGCCGCGCTGGCGGCAGCCGCCGGTGTGAGCGCAATTGCAGACGCCGCCGCGCTTGAATCGCTCGCCTTCTCGCTGGATGTCATCTGGCTCTTTATCGGCGCGATTCTCGTTTTCATCATGCAGGCGGGCTTCGCCCTCGTCGAAACCGGTTTGACCCGCGCAAAAAACGCGACGAACATCACCATGAAGAACATGATAGACTTCTGTTTCGGCGCGCTTGCTTTCTGGGCGCTCGGCTGGGGCTTCATGTACGGCGCGGACTTCGGCGGCTTCATCGGGACAGACCAGTTTTTTAACGGACCGATGGCGTTGCTCCTCGACGACGCCAACGCCGGTTTTTACAAATCATGGCTCTTTCAGGTCGTCTTTGCCGCAACGGCGGCGACGATCGTCTCCGGCGCGATGGCAGAACGCACCAAGTTCAAATCCTACCTTATCTACACGGTGTTCATCTCGGCATTGATCTACCCGATTCAGGGGCATTGGATTTGGAGCGCCGACGGCTGGCTCGCCAAGCTCGGCTTCCATGACTTTGCCGGCTCCACCGTCGTCCATTCGGTCGGCGGCTGGGCAGCCCTCGTCGGCGCCGTCGTCCTCGGTCCCCGTATCGGCAAATATGTGAAAGGCGCGGACGGCAAAATTTCCGTAAAGGCATTCCCCGGACACAACATCCCCTTCGTCTGCCTCGGCTGCCTCCTCCTCTTCTTCGGCTGGTTCGGCTTCAACGGCGCCTCGACCGGTACCGCCCTCGGCGGCGGCAGTATATGGAGCGGCGCCGCCATCTCCCGCGTCTGCGTGACCACCGCCCTCGCCGCCTCCGCCGGCGCAATCGCCGCGATGTTCACCTCGTGGGCGTGGTTCAAAAAGCCCGACTGTTCGATGACGCTCAACGGGCTGCTCGCAGGCTTGGTCGCCATCACCGCCCCCTGCGCGGTCGTCTCGCCGGGCGCGGCTATCATCATCGGTTTTATAGGCGGCATCCTCGTCGTCTTCTCCGTCGAATTTATCGACAAAGTTTTGAAGATAGACGACCCGGTCGGCGCCACTTCCGTCCACCTTGTCAACGGCATCTGGGGCACGCTCGCCGTCGGTATCTGGGCAAATGCCCCCGAAGACGGAGTGCTAGGTCTCCTCCACGGCGGCGGATTCACCCAATTGGGGCATCAAGCGGTCGGCGTCCTCGCCGTCGGCGCATGGACGGTCGCTACCAGCCTCATCCTCTTCCTCGCTATCAAACTGAGTGCGGGGCTCCGCGTCAGCGCGAAAGAAGAACTTATGGGGCTGGACATTTGCGAGCACAAAGCCGACGCCTACAGCGGATTTCAGATTTTTAGTAGCGTCTAAGATGGGGGATGGGGGATGGGGGATGGGGGATGGGGAAGATTTTACTTCGGAGTATTAGTTTATTTCATGTAATATTCTGTTATTTCAAATAGAACCCCCGACCCTATTTCCCTTCTTCCGTTTGTGGTTATTTATTCTTAACCTGTAGAGATTAAACACATAAAAGGAGAAAAAAAATGAAATTGATTGTTGCGTATATTCAGCCTCATGCGTTGAATGAGGTGAAAGAGGCGCTTTACAAGGCGGAAGTGCGGAAAATTTCCGTTACCAACGCGATGGGCTGCGGACAGCAGGGCGGGCACAAGGAGCAGTATCGCGGCGTCGAGGTCGAAGTGAACCTCTTGAAAAAGATTCGCATCGAGATTGCCGTGAACGACAATTATGTCCAGCCGACTATCGACGCAATCATCGCCGGCGCCCGTTCAGGCGAAATTGGCGATGGGAAAATTTTTATCCTCCCCATCGAAGAATGCATCCGCATCCGCACCGGCGAAACCGGCTCGGAAGCGATAGGGTAGGGAAGCGGAGCGCGTGCAGATGACCTGAGATTTTCTTCTCCCTTCCCCCCTCTGTAAAAAGTTAATCCTCTTCGTGACCAGTGAGTCCGGGATTGCTCGTGTATCCGGCGGCAAACTCCATCGCAACGAAACCACCGTTTAGTGATATACCGACGTATCTAAAATCCGCGTCCATAATATTTTGACGGTGCCCTTTGCCGTCAACATTTCTGTCGCGGATAAACTCATTTACAACCCGCGCACCATAATTGTTGTCGGAATCAGGCGGTCCGGATGCCTGTACCCCAATGCTGGAGGGACCGACATTTTCGCCTATTTTACGCTCCCATGACCCGTATTTGCTGAAACGGCTGTTCATTGCGTCATGGGACATCTGCCCGCTTGCCGTCATCGCCTTCGTCCAGTATTTGGCGGAAAGAAACAATCCCACTTTCGACTCCAGCGGTCCCGCTGTCTGAGTCATGTGGAGCGCTTCTCCAGCCGGTGTTCCATCGAGCATCGGTAAACCATTTCGTTCGCACCAGCCACCCGGATCGGCGCGCACCTCATTCAGCGCGGCAATAATTTGCCGTTCCTGGGAGTGCATATAATCATCACTAACTTCAGCGTCCATGCTACAGGCGCTCAACGCAAAGGACGCGAACAAAAGAGCCGCGCCCCGAGCGCAAACCCAAAATCTACTTTCATTTTTTTTCTGCATACACCTATCGTATAAAAAAAACCTAGCTTTGGCTAGTCCCCCCATCACCACGGGTGCACTTCCAAATTCTGGGTAAATCAGCGGTGCTGGGGGGAAGTCGACCCCTCGCCCGATAATTGCACCCGAATCGGTGAGGGTGTTTACGCAATTAATCTAGCACGGCGTAGCGCCAGCGAAAGCCGCTGTTCAGAAGGCGTTATCAGCGCGCCG
>JAITNZ010000213.1 GCA_031290205.1 Spirochaetaceae bacterium | reverse complement strand
AAACTTGGTTTGGCATCTGTTCCAATGAGTATTGCACCTCAAAATAATAGGATACAAGGTGTTTCTGATGCATTAAATATTCCCCGTGAAGTTATTCCTCAAATGATGATTTGTATTGGTCAACCATCAATAGATGCCGTTTCATCGGCAAGTACAAATTTTTATGATAAAAATAAAATACATTATAATAAATATTAAATAAAAATAATGGTGTACGGGCACACTTCGCATAACAGGTCTGTTTACGCTGCGCCCGCAGTAACGGGCTTGGCTTCCGTTCGGCTAGGTCTCTGCGCTCTCACGCCTCACTCCAGCACATTTTTTGGCGCTGGAATTGCTTCGTAATTCCTTTATCGGGCAACAAAAACGTCGTAAACAGCCGGAACATTATACGAAACGAAAGTCCGAGATTTTCGAAGAAGCGGCGCATCGTGCATATTGATAAATCTATCTTTATGTTCTATTATCAATATTATAAGGAGAACACATGAAAACCTTGTTTGATAAAACCCAATTGCGGCAAATGACCTTAAAAAATCGGTTCATTCGGGCTGCCATTGGCGAAAAAACAACTGATGGACAAGTAAACGAACATATCTTAAAAATATATAAGGAACTTGCCGAGGGAGGGACTGGAACCTTGATTACCGGCTTTACTTTGGTTGATAGGGCTGAAAAATCTTTTCCCCTGATGGCGTTTTATAATGACTCGTTTTTTGAAGGGCATAAGAAACTCACCAATTTAGTGCATGAATATAATGCAAATATTATTTTGCAATTAGTCTATGTCGGGTCTTATATCATGGGGGAGGCGACAGGTATGACTATTCTGGCGCCTAGTGTTGTGGAAAATTTAAATACCAAAATAATACCACAAGAAATAACGGTTGACCAAATAAAAAATATACAGCAAAAGTTTGCCGCAGCCGCTGTAAGGGCAAAAACTGCCGGATATGATGGCGTTGAAATACACGCGGCGCATGGATTTTTATTGAGTCAATTCATCACTCCCCATTATAATCGCAGAATGGATTTATACGGTGGTTCTGTCGCAAACAGAGCAAGAATGTCATTGGAAACGTATGAAGCCATACGAAAATCAGTTGGTAAAGATTTTCCGGTATTGATAAAAATAAACGCAAGCGATGGTTTTGAAAATGGAGTACCGTTTGAAGATGTATTGTATTTATGCCAAGAATTAGCCAAAAGGGGCATAGACGCAATTGAAATAAGCGGGGCTTGGGGTAAGTTTACTCAGGATTCAAGATCCTTTTTTAAGAACGAAGCGAAAAAAATTGCGGCGGCCAATACGGCAAAAATTATTATGACCGGCGGCAATAGGGATTTTAAAGAAATGACTGAAATACTCAACAATACAAAAATTGAATATTTTGGTATTGCAAGACCTTTGGCGAAAGAACCGGATCTGATCAATCGGTTTGAGAAAGAATATAAATATAAAGAGGAGTGTTTATGAAAAAGTTATTTTGTTTTACCGTTTCCTTGTGTTTAGGATTTTCCGCGTTTGCGCAGAACGTTACCATTGATATGCGGTATAATGTCATTCAATCGGAACCGTCACGAGATTACTTTAACTGGTCAATTGGAACAAAAAGATTTAATGATAAGTTAGACGCGGTAAGCGGTGCAAGCACCGTACATTCAACGCGGGAATTTGACGCAGTTCGTTATGACTCTATGACAAACCGCCGGTATACAATGCCAAGAGGTATCCGTCATTTACTGTTATTTCCGGTTGCTTCACGGCAGTATAACAATAATTTTTATCTTACCGTGGAGAATGTAGGGAAAAAACTAATTATACAATTCATTCTATACGGCACAGTATATCAAATACAAACAGACGACAATAAAAAAATCGACATTAGCAACTCCTGTTTTTGGGCGGAGAACATTACCGAAAATAATAGTTTGGTCTCTGCATTACGGGCGCAATATGTAAAACAGGGAGCTAACCCTAATAATATGAACGCTCTTGATTGGAATAAAATCAATCTTGTTCCCGATATTGCGGCATCTAACGCAAGCCGTAAGTATTCAGGTATTTTAACGACCGATTATAATAATGGAGTATTAACGGTGAATGGTGTTTTAGCTTTACGTGAATAAAATTGTTATTGTCCTATATCGTTGTGGTTTTAGGATTGTCCTGCGAATACAATAGATTTGGAAAGGGAAAAACTTCCTTGTTGAGATTGCGATACAATAAAAAATCCTCACTGCGAATAAAGCGCGCGGCTACGCGATGCGTAGCATCGAGAATTTTGAGCCTCAATTTAGTTGCACTGCCGATAAAATGAGATTGCAATGTTGAGAAGACGCCTCGTGTCGGATAGCTGCCGATTTAGCCGAGGGGGGCGTTGCGGGGGCACTCCCCCGCAGAGAGGGTAGCGCGCAACAACGTGCGCGCGGCGCGCTGATACCGCTTTCTGAACAGTGGTTTTTGCTGGCGCTACGCCGTGCTGTATAAACCCCCAACGCCCTCAACGTTTCGGGCGCAGTTACTGGGCGAGGGGGATACTTCCCCCTCTTCACCTACTCCCTACTCCCAATTTACCACGAATTTGGAAGTGCACCTCCTAACATAGCGGGGGCTAGACGTTTTTTTAAAAAAGTGATAGGCTCAAATAATTGAATAAGGCGTGGGGCCGCTGGCTCAGTTGGTAGAGCAGCAGACTCTTAATCTGCGGGTCACAGGTTCGAACCCTGTGCGGCTCATCAAAAGGCAATTGTCCTTTGGACAGTTGCCTTTTTTAATTTTTTCACGACGATTCCAAGGGAACAGTAAAAATGACCAGACCCATATACAAAAAAGTCCTCCTCCTCGGTTCAGGCGGGCTCAAAATAGGGCAAGCCGGCGAGTTCGACTATTCAGGCTCGCAAGCGCTCAAGGCATTGCGCGAGGAGGGCATCAAAACCGTCCTCATCAATCCGAATATTGCGACGATTCAGACGAGCGAAGGGATGGCAGACGCTACCTACTTCCTGCCGGTAACGCCGGAATTTGTTACCCAAGTCATCGAAAAAGAGCGCCCGGACGGGCTTTTGCTCTCTTTCGGCGGGCAAACCGCCCTTAACTGCGGCGTCGAGCTTGAACGGACGGGCGCCCTCTACAAATACGGCGTAAAGGTGCTGGGGACGAGCGTGAAAACCATCGAGGACACCGAAGACCGCGCCTTGTTCTGCAATCGGCTTGCGGAAATCGGGGCGAAAGCGGCGCGGAGCGAGGCTTGCACCGACATCGACAGCGCCGCCGCCGCCGCCGAAACTATCGGCTACCCCGTGATGGTGCGCGTTGCCTACGCCCTGGGCGGCTCGGGCAGCGGCATCTGTAAAAACGAGGCGGAAATCCGCGAGCGCTGTGTCCGCGCCTTTGCCAGCGCCCCGCAAGTCCTTGTCGAAGAATGGCTTGGCGGCTGGAAGGAAATAGAGTATGAGGTTGTCCGCGACTGCGCCGACAACTGCGTTACCGTCTGCAACATGGAAAATTTCGACCCGCTGGGCATCCACACCGGCGAAAGCATCGTCGTAGCCCCCAGCCAGACCCTTAACGATAGCGAATACCACAAACTCCGCCGCATCTCCATCGACGTTATCCGCCACCTCGGCATAGTCGGCGAATGTAACATCCAGTATGCCCTCGACCCCGCAAGCGAGGACTACCGAATCATCGAGGTAAATGCCCGTCTCTCGCGCTCATCGGCGCTTGCTTCGAAAGCCACCGGCTACCCGCTCGCCTTCGTCGCCGCAAAACTCAGCTTGGGCTACACCCTGCTGGACATCGAGAACCGCATTACCCGCGTGACGAAAGCCTGCTTCGAGCCCGCGCTCGACTATATCGTCGTAAAAGTGCCCCGCTGGGACCTCTCGAAGTTCAAAAATGTAGATTTGCGGCTCGGCAGCGAGATGAAGTCCGTCGGCGAAGTGATGTCGATAGGGCGCACTTTCGAGGAAGCCTTACAAAAAGCCCTCCGGATGAGGACGGGCATCGGCGCGCCGGGGCTCTGCGGGGATGACGAATTCTGCGGGCAGGGGCTGGGCAACATCAAAAACGCGCTGCAAAATCCCACCGATCGGCGCGTCTTCATCATCTACCGCGCCCTCGATGAAGGCTGGACCGTCGACAAAATCCACCGCCTGACGAAAATCGACCGCTGGTTCCTCTACAAAATCAAAAATGTGCTGGATTGCGAGCGTGAATTAAAGGCGGGTGGGGAGTTTTCCCCCGAAAATCCCGACCCCCGGCACGATTTTGCGATGCTTGCGGCGATACTCGAAACAGGGCAATCGGATGTGGTGTGGAGCGAGGCGCTCAACGCCGAGGTGAGCATTGACGAGGGATATACAGGAAAAAAAGGTTACGGCATACAGCATATTATCGAAGACAGATTAAAAGATAAAAAAAGCCTTGATGAAATAGCCGCAATAGCGATGCTTGTTTTGCAAACCGTCCGTGAAGGGAAAATAACAAGAGAAATACTTTTTAGGGAGAATCCTCAACATAAGGGAAGAGTGGAACTTGGAAAAGACGGCATAGTAGCTATTGTCAGTAAACAGAGAATGCAAGGCGATGACGAAAAATGGATTTTAACAGGCTTCGATAACAGCAATAAAAAAGAAGAAGCAACCGACGCCATACAAACGGTTATCGCCCAGCACGGCTATGCACCTGAATTCTCCGGCTTCCGAAAACAGGTGGGAGCGGTCGTCGCCTCACTTTCAGTATCGAATGATAATGAAAAAAAGTCAAGTGGCAAGGCAACCGACGCCATAATGACGGTGAGCGCACAATATGGATACACACCTGAATACTCTGATGTCTGCAATCAGGTGGGAGCGGTCGTCGCCTCAGTTCTAGTATCGAATAAAACTGGGAAAAAGGCAAGCGGAGAAATGGGGGACGGGGAACGGGGAACGGGGAACGGGGAAGAGGAAGGCGGGGTTTTAGGGGCAGCGCCCCTAGGAGAGGGGGTAGCGGAAGACCCGCGCAGCGGGGCTGGAGCGGGGGGGAGACTTCCCCCTTCTTCACTTCTTCTCCGTGCTAAGCGGCTGGGGTTTTCAGACTCCCGCATTGGGCAGCTTGTCGGGAGGACGGAAGCTGAGGTGCGCACGCTCCGTGAAACGCACCGGATTCGCCCTGCCGTGAAGCAGATTGATACGCTGGCGGCGGAGTATCCTGCGAAAACGAATTACCTCTACATGACCTATAACGGCTCGGCGGACGATGTGAGCGCGGCGGGGCGCGGCGTGATGGTGCTGGGCTCCGGCGCATACCGCATTGGGTCGAGCGTGGAGTTCGACTGGTGCTGCGTGAACGCGGTGGAGACGGCGCGGCAACTGGGGCGCTATACGATCATGGTGAATTGCAATCCCGAAACGGTGTCGACCGATTACGATATGTGCGACCGGCTTTACTTCGAGGAGCTGACGCTGGAGCGTATCCTCGACATTTACGAGCGGGAGCACCCCGAAGGGCTGATCCTCTCGATGGGGGGGCAGACGCCGAATAATCTGGCGACAAAACTCTTCGATGCCGGAACGCTCATCTATGGGACGGCGCCCTGGGCTATCGACCAGGCGGAGGACCGCAATAAGTTTTCCGGCTTGCTCGATACGCTCGCCATCGAACAGCCTGATTGGAGGGAGCTTACCGACCTCGCTGCGGCGCGCGCCTTCGCTGCCCAAGCGGGCTACCCTGTCCTCATCCGCCCGAGCTATGTGCTGTCGGGCGCGGCGATGAACGTCGCATGGGACGACGAGGGGCTCGACCGCTTTCTGCGGATGGCTGCCGACGTGAGCGCGGAACACCCTGTCGTCATCTCGAAGTTTGTCGAAAACTCGAAGGAAATCGAAATCGACGCGGTGGCAAAACACGGCGAAATCATCTATTCATGTATCACCGAGCATGTCGAAAATGCGGGCGTCCATTCAGGCGACGCGACGGTCGTGCTGCCTGCCCAGCGGCTCTATATCGAGACTATCCGCAAGGTGAGGCGGATTTCTAGCCAGATTGCGCGCGCTCTGGACATCACTGGTCCCTTCAACATACAATTCCTCGCCCAGCATAACCGCGTCCGCGTCATCGAATGTAACCTCCGCGCAAGCAGGAGTTTCCCCTTCTGCTCGAAAGTGAGCCGCGTGAACATGATTGCTCTTGCCGTAAAGGCGATGCTCGACGAGCCGGTCGAAAAGCCGCACACGTCCTCGCTCGACCTCGAATGGGTTGGGGTCAAGGCGGCGCAGTTCAGCTTTAGCCGACTCCACGGGGCAGACCCCGTGAGCGGTGTCGAGATGGCATCAACCGGCGAAGTTGGCTGTATAGGCAGCGGACTGAACGACGCCTTCCTCAAGGCGATGCTCTCCGTCGGCTACCGCATCCCGAAAAAACGCATCCTCCTCTCGACTGGTCCGCTCGAAGATAAACTCGACTTCCTCGATTCGGCGAAAAAGCTTGCCGAAATGGGTTACGAGCTTTTTGCTTCGCACGGCACGACAAAATTTTTTGCCGCTCACGGCGTCCCCGTTACCGAGCTCTGCTGGCCCCTAGAAACAAAAGACGGCGCGCCGAAAGAGCCGAACATCGAAACATTCATCAAAAACCGCGAGCTTGATTTGATTATCAACATTCCAAAAAGCAACCTGCAGTCGGAGTTAAAAAACGACTACCTTATCCGCCGCAAAGCGGTAGACTTCGACATCCCGCTGATTACCAACATAAAAGTCGCACGCCAATTCATCGACGCCCTCGCCTCCTACCGCACAAAAGGGCTCGAAATTAAAGCATGGGAGGAATACTGAGGGAACAGGGAACAGGGAGTGGGGAGTGGGGATAAAGCCCCGACAGCAAAGTGCGCGGCTAGGAGCATGGCAGCGAGCGCGGGCGCGTAGCGCTTGTGCCGCTGACCGAGAAAGCCTTCCCCTCATGCTGACGGCGCTCGCAATGCTAACAGCTTAAGCAGGTTTGGGGCTGCGTTTATGTTTCGCCTTGGGTAAGCAAAGGGCGTTACAGTAAAGCCCTTACAGTAGTGCGCGCGGTTAGGAGCATGGCAGGAGCGCGGGCGCGTCCGCGTTCGTGCCCGTACCTGAGAAAGCCTTCCCCCCCAAGCGGTGAAAGCTTCTCGACGATTTGGGTGGGTGTTGGGGTTGTTGGCTAACAGCCCAAAAAGGTAGCTGCTACCGTGTTCTGCTGATTGGATTGTTATAAGCCTAAACCGGAGGACTGGGCTAGAATTGATGACACATCGTCCCGCTCTTTGCGGAGTTTTGCCAACTGCTGTTGTCTGATTTTATCGTCAATAAATTCTACGGCGACACCTCTATCGAGGAGGACTTTGTATCGGTAGGAGTTCTTGTCAAAATTCTGAACGCTCCATCAGTAGTCTCCATTGTGTTCTACTATGGTATTCTTGTGCTCCGCTACTTTCGATGCTACCTGATTGAACTCATACGTCCAATCGGACTTTTCAGCCCATGTTTTTTCGGCATATTCGGCGTCAATTTTTTTCTGTCCGACATCCGAAGCATGGGTGACTGCCGTCCATCCCTTTCTCTTCGCCATTGCCATCCTCGCCCTTGTAAAACAATTCTGGTATTATGATTTCTCTACTCATGCTTCCACCTCCAATTGATAATTGCTACCATCGCACTCCGCTATATCTGCACGGTGCCGTCATTGTTCTCGTAGAGTATCTTCATCCGCGCTTCTCCCACTTTATATCCTTTACTTATTCCGTAACTCTTTGAGAGCGTCCCCATTCCCCCATCCGTCATCCTTCCTCGCCGGAAGCCAGCCGTGCTTGGACAGCTTACCCAGATTGTGGTACGCGTTGCCCGTTATGACATCAATTTCCTTACCGTCCGCATCGCGGATGATGAGTTTCGCACCGTCGTAATAAGCCGCATACCTGCCGAAATAAGCTACTCGCTCTTCTTTCTGTCCATGAACGCTTTCCAATATGTGTCTCCTTACCTTCCTTTTGGAGAATTATAACATCTCTAATAGTTTTCTGTCACGTTCCCCTCATTCGGGTATAGTTCCGGGAACTGCTGCTTGAAGTCCTCGAAAATGTTTTTAATTCCTGTGAAGCCGCTGGTAACGTCATTCTCGGCTTTGGGCATTTTTGTTCCAATGGCAACTTTCCCGCCATTTCTAATCTTTATTTTCGCATCAGCATACCCTTCCGGTTTCCAGAGATTATCCGGTATCAACTGCTTGTTGAGCGAGACGAGGTATAATTCGTTCGGGGTAAGATGTATCTGGGAAAATTTTTTGAATTTTGCGAATGCCGAAGCCGTTTTTACCTGCACCAAAATTTCACCATTGGGGGCGCTGTATTTCATATCCCATAGTTTTTGAGCGGGATTGCCGAATACCAAATTAGTGCGCCCCTGCCGTTTCAAATACTCGAAAATGAACGCCTCACCTATTACGCCTGTCTTTTGGTCTCCGATAGGGACATAATCGAAGGCGTCATTTCTCTGCATTTCCTCCAATACGTTATATGCTTCCGCATACCGCTCTACCGCTTTCATAAATTCACCAAAGTTTTTACTTTTCGTCATAAGTCTGCCTCCATTCATCTATTGGAGATACTGTAATTTAACTAATGAATAATATCAAGGAGTGAATTGACTTTATAGAGAATAAAAGAATCTCTTTTGAGTGTTTGCTATGGTGCCAATCCAATAATAAGATTGAGTATTCTCTAAAAGAGTGATTTTATTAATGAACGTGAACTGCGGACGATTTTGGGACTGAACATTAAGCGGTATCGGACTAGCCACCAGCTGTCACAGGCTCAATTAGCCGAAAAACTGAATGTTTCCGTTAATTTCTTGTGCAACATCGAAAACGGCAAGAAGTGGTTTTCCCCTCAGACTATGGTGAAGTTTGCCTCCGCCCTGAATATCGAGCCCTACGAACTCTTCAAGTCGGCGGAGGCTCTGCCGCCCGATGTGTCTACTATCCTGAATAAATACACCGATGAGGCGCTTCAAGCCGTCACTCAGACCCTTAATCAGATTCGGAGTTCCTACCTTGGTCAGACGGAAACTCCATCAAACGGTTGATAGAAGTCGAAGGCTTTCTCTGGTACGCGCACACGTCGTCTAAATCAGTAGCAATCCGACACGAGGCGCCCCCTCAGCATTGCAATCACACACTTTTACGACAGTCAAAAACTAAACAGAAAAGCGCACGGTTAGGAGCATGGCAGGAGCGCGGGCGCGTCCGCGTTCCTGCCCGTACCTGAGAAAGCCTTCCCCAAATGCTCGATGTTGTGCATCGCCTAACTGCGTGGTTTACTGTTAGGCTTTACTGTTAGGCAGTAACCCACTCACTCAGCCGGGGGGCGTTGCGGGGGTGTCCCCCGCAGAGAGGGTAGCGGAAGACCGCGTAGCGGGCTGGAGCGTAGGGGGCTGGAGCGTAGGGGGAGACTTCCCCCTCCTAGCTTATAATGGCGAGTGTTATTGTTAGTAGCTGCCTTCGATAGGAATACCGTTGAGCAGAAGGATTTCGGGGCGGTATTCGAAGTGCATTGTGTCGTAGAATGCCCACTTGCCGCCCCAGATGAAGCCGTAATCTTCGAATATTTTTATCACCGCTTCGGTCGGCTGGACGCGCTGGGAATAGGGCACATTCCACCAGGCTGCCTTCTTTTTCGCCGTCCACAGCCAATAGGTTTCGCCGTTCGGTTTTTTCGGAAGGATGTCGATTGCCGTCCCGTAGGCATGATTGCTACGCGTTTTGACATCGGCAATATTGCGCCAGTTCCATGCGCTCACCGTGTGTATCTGCTTTAGCCAGGCGGCAACGACCGCGTCCCGCCGCGCCGCCGCATTAATACGCTGCTCGACGAGGGCGACGGGCTCCAAAATGGCATGATGCACCATGATTGATTTGCCGAGGAATTTGATCGTTTTTACCTGATTCCACGCCTCATCGCGGTTATGGATGTTCCAGAGCGTGTCGAAAAAGATGATGCTCCGGTTCGCCGCGCCGCCGTTCTGCCGGTTTTTTGCCGCCTGCGCAAGCCGCTCCGCCTCTTCAGGCGAGGGCTTCTTCCAAGCGGGCTGTTTTTCGGGATACTTGTAAAAAGGCTGAGGGGAATAATTCGCCGCCTGCGGGCGGAGGCGTTCGGGCAGCAGCTTTCCGTCGGTATAGTAAAACCATTCACCGCGCAACGTGACCGCCCAGTCGTTATCCAGGCGGACAGCCTGCCCGATAAGCCGGGGATAAGCGGCAGAGAGCGCCTTCATCAAGAGCTCCGCCTTGTCGGGCGCTTCCCCGTTTTCCGCAGGCGCCGCTCCGGGAATCTGCGCGAATAACGCCGCCTCGAGGCTGAGGCTGAGGATGACGGCGCAGAGAGCGCCCCTCACTTTGTCATTTCCTGGATATATTCGCCGGCGCTGTGAGCGGCAACCGCGCCGTCGGCGCAGGCGGTTACAACTTGGCGGAATGGTGAAGAGCGAACGTCGCCCGCCGTGAAAATCCCTTTTACGGAGCTTTCCATCCGCTGGTCGCTAATGATAAAGCCTGATTTATCCAATTTTAACTGAATTTCCGCGCCGCTACCTGAAACAAGACCGGTTTCCGGCACAAGACCGGCGAAAACAAAGACCGCATCTGCCGCTTCTTCGCTGGTTTTTCCTGTTTCGGTGTCCTCTAACACGAGGGACTTCACTTTTTCCTCACCTTTTATCGCGGCTACCCTCGTGCAAAAGCGCGTTTTGATGCTGCCGTCCTTTAAAAGGCGGTGAACGAGCGCTTTTTGCGCCTTGAATTCCGTCCGTCTGACGAGCATCGTGATGTCGCCGCTAATTCGCGACAAAAAACGCGCTTCGTCGCACGCCGCGTCTCCGCCGCCGACGACAAAAATTTTTTTGTTCTTGAAAAAGGGACCGTCGCAGCTTGCACAGTAGGAAACACCCCTGCCCGAAAACTCCGCTTCGCCGGGAACATTCAGCGTCCGGTGCCCCGCGCCGCTTGCAAGAATCAGCGCTCCAGCCTTGATACTCCCGCCGGAGGACAGCTCGGCACGAAAAAAGCGCCCGTCGCGACGCAGGGAGCAGACCGAATCAAAAAGAAATTCCGCGCCAAAGCCTTCAGCCTGAGCGTGCATCTCTTCCATAATGAGCATCCCCGACCGGGCGCCAACGAAGCCGGGATAATTTTCGAGCACATCTATCATCAGCGCCTGCCCGCCAACAGCCATCTGCTCGACGGCAAGCGTCGCAAGCCCCCCCCGCGCCCCATACTGAGCGGCACTGAGTCCCGCCGGACCGCTTCCAATAATCAGTAAATCAACATCTTTCTGCATTGCAAGAGTATAGCATAAGCGGGGAAGAATAGTAAGGAGGCTTCCGCCGACCCCAGCAATTACGAATTCGAAAATTAACCACGAACGGCACGAACAAATCGCAACTACGCGGGCGACCGCATTAAGAATTTGTCCACAGATGGACACAGATACACACAGATTTTCACAC
>JAITNZ010000093.1 GCA_031290205.1 Spirochaetaceae bacterium | reverse complement strand
CGCCCCAATAGATAGCCAGATTGATGTGCCGTTCACTGGCAGTGAAGGCTTACCGAAAAAATTCACTCGTAAACGAATTTAGTCGGCTACTGCCGACATGGTGTAATGCTTTTCCTAAGTGGCGGAAAATGCGTCCGACGAGGAAAACGACTTGCTTAGGAAATGGGCGCCTGTTTTCTGATGAGGCTTCCCCGCCCCGCCCGTCCCCGCGATTAAAATCGCGGGGCAGTACAAGTGCGGGAGTTGCTGAAGCTAAGCTTGTGGTGCTTCAGCATATACGATACAATAGGGAATTAGAGTTAAAATGTCCAAACATACTGGCGTCCAGAAAAAAGAAACCCTGAAGCGGTTTATATTCAATGAAAGCGGCGTTCATTATCTGTGGGCGGAAGCAGTGTATGAGCATGAGTTTTTGAAGCAATGAGGCGGATTAACTATGATTCACCTACGGCTATAAAAGCATTTTTAGCCGAACACGGATTTGCCATGCAAAAAAAATTCGGACAGAATTTTTTGATAAACCCCTCCGCTCGTATCAATTTAGTTAAGCAACTCCGTATCGAAGAGGACGATGAGGTATGGGAGGTGGGAGCAGGACTCGGCGCGATGACGTCCCTCTTGCTTGAACGCGGCGCACAGGTATCGGCTTTTGAGCTTGATAGGGGATTCTGCGCGGTGCTTAAAGAAATGTTTGCCGATGAAAAAAAATTCACGTTAATCGAAGGCGATGTGCTCGATACATGGAAGCTGTCGGCACAGAAGGAACTCCACCCGTGCGGCAGATCCCTCTTGGGCAACCTCCCCTATACCATCGGCGCAAAACTGCTGGGCGATTTTGCCGAGCATCATTTTTTCTTTACGCGGATGGTAGTTACCGTTCAAAGGGAAGTTGCGCGCCGAATTGCCGCACAAGCGGGGGATAAAGATTACTCATCACTTTCAGTGTTGCTCTCGCGCTCCTACAACACAAAACTATTATCACCGCTGAAAGGCGAATCATTTTTCCCTGTTCCCCATGTCGAGTCGCAAGGGGTCCTGCTCGAACTAAAAGATAGCGCCCAGCGAACGAAAGATTCCGCTTGCTTTGCGCCTCTCGTGCGTGCCCTTTTTTCATCGCGCAGAAAAACCGTCCGGAATAACTTACAAGCTTTTCTGAAGGCGCGAAACATCAGCTGCGCCGCGATTGATATCCTCGAAGACTGCGGCATAGACGGTGGTGAGCGCGCCGAGCGGCTCACGCCGGATGAGTTTGCCCGCATTGCGCATCATCTCTCGTGCACTCTTTGCTAATGGTGTCGAGGATGCCGTTGATAAATCGAAACGCGCCGTCCTCGCCATAGCTGCGCGATATGCCGATAGCTTCTTCGATGACAATGCTTGGATGAATCTCTTTTTGGTAGACAAGTGAGTAAACGCTGATACGCAACAGCGCTAAATCTACCCGTTTTATCCTCGTTATATCCCAACTAACAAGGTGCGCTTTTATTTTTTCGTCAATTTCGGGGAGATTTTCTATCGTACCGGCAACGAGGGCGCGGGCAAACGCAAGCACGCCCTCATCGAGTGCGGCAACTTTTTCGTCCTCCCACGCGAATGCAAGTAAATCCTGTAGGGCGGGCTTTGCCGCTTCGTAGCAATAGAGCGCTTGAAAAGCGAGGATGCGGGCTTTTCTTCTTGCCATCAGAATTTGTCAAGATATTGTTCGTTAATCTTAAAAGGAGTATTTTTTCGCAATTCCTTCGTTAATTCATCCTGCGCCTTTGCTATTGCATCCTGCTGTCTTTCCTGCGCAAGCGCCGCCCGGACAACGTTACGAACCGTCGTGCTATACTGAATCATCGTATCATCCAGTGCCAATGGCGACTTAAAGGGATATTTTGCGGTAATTTTTATGATATAAAAACCGCGCGCTGTGCCGGTGGGCACTTCAATCATTTTTGAAACTTCCGTTGCGCCTGTTTTCGGGTCGTACTTCAACCCGAAAGCCGCATCCATAAACGCCTGCCCCACTTCGCTCTGCGCTTTTTTATTTTTCTGCATGACGCCGGCTGTAGTCGCGCGGTATTCAGTGCTCTGCTGCTGGACTTTTTCGTCAAACTGGCGGACGCTCCCTCCAATTTCTTTTTCGAGCGCCTCCGCTCCGTTCCGCGCCTTCGCCTTATCAGCATCTTTTTCGTAAGGGAACACAATCGCCGCAAATTGTATCGTCTCCTCCTGCGTCAGACGGGCGATCCCGTCGGCGCTTGTTTTCCACTGGTTGTATTCGCTTAAGATTTCGGCATCGCTTGGAGCTTTTGCCGCTTGGAGGATATTGCCTTTTTTCTCCATAAGATATTTTTGGGAAACTAGAAGCTTTTTCATCTGTTCGCGAAACCCGCTTAAATCCAGTCCGGTTTGCGCCTTTACCGCCTCGGCAAATTCCGCGTCAGTCGGTCTGCGCCCCGCCTGTTGGGTAAGCTGAGTGCGCAAATCCTCAATTTGTTGATTGACTGTTCCTTCTTCAACGCTAATGCGGTCGCGCACGGCAGCTTGCAGAATCAGCATCTCATCGATCATGCCGTTGAGGATTTCGCGCCTCTCGTCCGTCGAGAGTCTGCGTCCCGTCGCTTTTTCAACCGCTTCGACCCTCGTCCTAAGCTGTTTCACCAAAATAGGCTCCGTTTTAGTCAGATTCACCGTCGCCACAGTCTGAATATCATCTTGCGGGAAGAGAAAAAAGCCGCCCAAAAAGCTGAACACGCATAAACACAGATACTTTTTCATTACCACACCTCAATTAGTAAACAAAGCATAGCAGATTTAGTTTCAATCAGCAACACCCTTCAGCAGCTCCCGCCCCGCCTCGCTACGTTAGGATTTTTTTCTACAACAGCACAAATGGGAGGACTTTTAGGACGAGAGGGTAATTAGGAGGATATATAGGTAGGAGGGGGAAGTCTCCCCCTACGCGCGCACGTTGTTGCGCGCTACCCCCTCTGCGGGGAGACCCCCGCAACGCCCCCCTGCGTAATAATCGCCCTTCTCGTATCAAAAGCAAGGCAGAAACCGCCTGAGGCGGACCCGCAACGCCCCCCTGCGTAATAATCGCCCTTCTCGTATCAAAAGCAAAGCAGAAACCGCCTGTGGCGGCGCGGGGGCAACTCGAGTGCGGGAGTTGCCGGAGCGTTATTGACAAAAAAAAACATTCGGTGTATTGTTAGTTATACTTAACAATTTGGAGGCTGGAATGAATCTTTCTGATGCGCCTGCGGGCGCTTCGTTCACGGTAAACAAGGTAAGCTTGGACAAGGAAGTCGGCAAACGGCTTGCGGACATGGGCTTTATTGATGGAACGGCGGGCGCCGTTGTGCGGGAGAGCTTTTTGGGCGGACCCCTACAGGTGCGAATTATGGGCTATGATGTGCTGATACGGCGTTTCGAGGCATCAGGCATCGAAGTCGTGCCGGTCGGCGACTGGACGGCGGCACATGACGCAAAGCGCCCTCTTGGCGGACTGTCCCGAAAGCAGGTAAAAGCCATGTCACAGGAGCCTTGCCGCACAACTGAAGCGCGAAAACAGGCGCAAGAAGATGGTTTTGCAAAAAGTGAGGAGAATAAAAATGAAAAATAAGGTCCTGATAGCCCTCTCCGGCAATCCGAATGCCGGCAAGACAACGCTTTTTAACGCGCTCACCGGCGCGCACCATCAGGTGGGGAATTATCCCGGTGTGACTGTCGAAAAACGCGCGGGCAGCCGAAAGCGGGGGGCTATCACCTACCATTTTGTTGACCTGCCCGGCATCTACAGCCTTACCGCCTATTCCGAGGACGAGGTTGTCTCGCGGGATTTCATCCTCGATGAAAAACCCGACCTGATTCTCGATGTGCTCGACTCTACCAACCTTGAGCGCAACCTCTACCTCTGCCTGCAAATGCAGGAACTCGGCATTCCCGTCATCAGTGCACTCAACATGAGCGACGAGGCGGACAAGCGGGGGATTCAGATTGACGAAAAGCTGCTTTCGGCGACGCTGGGCATCCCTTTCGTGAAAATTACCGCCCAGCAAGGACGGGGGATAGACGGGTTGCTCGACCTGATCGATTCGGTGATGGGGGATGGAAGAAGGGGTTTGGGGTTTTGGGTTGGGGGTTTGGGGGAAGAGGAGAGAGCGGTGGAGAGGGGGGAGGAGAAAGCTGAGGGTGGAGGGCGGAAAATAAATTATGGGGGGGAGATTGAGTCGAGGCTCGAAGCCTTGAGCGCTCTGACGGGGAATCGCTGGCTAGCTATCAAGCTGCTGGAAAAGGACAAGGAAGCCTACCGGCTGGCAAAAACTATGCCGAATGCGGCGGCAATCGAGACCTGCGCCGCAGAGTCGATTAGCTGGATAGAAAAGCATTTTGGCAAGGACTCCGAAATCATCATTTCCGAGCAGCGTTACGGCTATATCCACGGCGCGGTCAGCGAAGCGGTAACAATTCAGCGTAAAGATACTATCACCATGACGCAAGCGGTCGACAAAATTTTTATGCACCGGATGCTTGCCCTGCCGATATTCATCGTCGTACTCTGGCTGATATTCCAGTTGACCTTCAGCATCGGCGCGTATCCGCAAGAATGGCTCGAAACATTTTTCAGTTTTCTCTCGGGGTTTCTGACAAGCCATATACCCGCAGGTCTCCTCCGCTCGCTCCTCGTGGGTGGCATCATCAGCGGCGTCGGCGGCGTGCTCAGTTTTGTGCCGCTCATCGTCATCCTCTTCCTGCTGCTTTCGATTCTCGAAGACCTTGGCTATATGTCCCGCGCCGCCTTCGCCACCGACAAACTCCTCCACAGTTTCGGGCTGCACGGGCAGTCGATCTTCCCGATGATGCTCGGCTTCGGCTGCTCGGTGCCCGCCGTGATGTCCTCGCGCACGCTGAAAAGCAAACGCGACCGCATCATTACCGTGCTGGTCACGCCGATGATGAGCTGCGGGGCAAAGCTCCCCATCCACCTGCTCCTCGCGGCGGCGTTCTTCCCGAAAAATGCGGGCAACATGGTCATGCTTATCTATGCCTGCGGCGTTGTGCTCGCCCTCAGCTCTGCGTTCTTGCTGCGAAAGACCGTGCTGAAAGGCGACCCGACCCCCTTCGTGATGGAGCTGCCCCCCTACCGCCTCCCGACGATGCGGGGCATCCTCTGGCACGTCTGGGAAAAAACCATCAGCTATGTCAAAAAAGCGGGCACGATTATTTTAGCCTCGGCGATTCTTGTCTGGGCGATAACGAGCTTTCCCCGCTATGAGCTTTCTTCGAGCGAAAAGGCACGCGCCGCCGCCGCTTGTTTCGCGGATAATCCCGACGCAAGCGCAGATGTCATTGCGGCACACATCGAAACGGTCGAGGCTGAGGGGCTGCTTGAACACAGCATCGCCGGCAGCATCGGCAAGACGATAGAGCCGGTCTTCAAACCGCTGGGCTTTAACTGGAAAATGGCAATCTCAATCATCACCGGCTTTACCGCGAAAGAAGTTGTCGTCTCGACACTCGGCATCCTCTACCACGTCGGCGGCGAGGAGGACGAAGAAAGCGTGAGTTTGCAGCAAGCTATCGCCGCCGACCCCACTTTGACGCCGCTCACCGGCTTCGTCTTCATGCTCTTCATGCTGGTCATCCCGCCCTGCTTCGCCGCACTTGCCACAATCAAGGGTGAACTCGGCGGGAAATGGCTCGCCTTTGAGTTCGCCTTCCTCCTCGTCTTAGGCTGGCTGGTGAGTTTTGTAGTGCATCAGGTGGGCAGCTTGTGAAGAAGGGGAACGGGGAACGGGGAACGGGGAATAGGGAATAGGGAATAGGTGAAGGGTGAGCAATGAGGCGTGAAAAATGATTTCAAAGTGAAATCTTCCCCATCCCCCATCCCCCATCCCCCATCCCCATCAAAAAAGGAGATTTACATGGATATACAGTTAATTATAATAATCGCTCTAGTTGGCGCCGCCGGGGTCTTTTTCGTTGTGCGGGCAATCAGGCTTTTTACGGCGAAAGAGCCTAAGGGCTGTTGCGGGGGCGGCGGGGGGAAGTGCCCTTACTGCAAGGACAAGGGCGGGACAACACCCTAGCAGAGCTACGGCGCACAATCCGCCCGTGAATGAAATATTTTTGTTAGTTCGCTTTGGATGCGTAAGCGCGGGAGGGCTTCACCGGAATGGAGGATGCGCCTGAGCGTTTTGTCGTCTGCGCCAAGGACGTTTCCGGCACGAGGCAGTCCCTATCGTATTCGCGCATCCGCGCTTCGCTTATCGCGCCGACCTTAAACATAGCCTGCGCGTCTTGATGGATAACACCGAGTATTTCACTTTGGTATCTCTTTTTCATAGCAATTCTCCCCCTATAAAATTTCAATAAGCGAGCCTATTTGCAACAAAGTCTCTACCTGCTTATCGGTCATTGCAAAACTATCCGTAGCTTCATCTTTATATTTTCGTAATTCTTTCTCGTCTATGTTGCCTCTGTCAGACTTCGCAAAACCATACACAAAGAACGCCTTCTCGTCCTTTCTGAAAAGCACAATAGTCCGAAAGCCGCCAGACTTTCCTTCGCCGGGACGTGCAACGCGGACTTTGTAAACATCACCACCAAAATCTGCATCCCATTGTCCTTGATCAAGACCATTCGCGATATTCCTTAACTTCGTATCGCTGATTCCCATCTTTTCCGCAAAGCGGTCAAACCACTTGGTCTTAAATATCCGCACAATTCACTATACTTCAAACCACCTATTTTTGCAAGTATTTTACCTGCTCTTTCAGCAGTTCCGAATTCAACCACGTATGAGGAATTAAGAAAATTTTAACCACGAACCTCACGAACAACACGAACGGAAGACAAAAAAGGATATGAATAATGGTGATAAACAAGGCAGAAATCGTGAGAATTGTGCGCAATTTGTTCGTGTGGTTCGTGCCGTTCGTGGTTAATTTTCGAATTCGTAATTGCCGGCTCGCCCTGCCGGGGACTTGAAGTTCCGTGGTAAAATATATAGAATGAGTAGGTCAATAATAAAAAATTAAGGAGAATACGTTATGAAAATATTATTCATCGTTCCATCAAGTATTTCTTTTGAGGATATGCTGTTTAAGAGCGAGGGCGGTAAACAGCACGATAAAACAGAGCTGTTGAATAAAATAAAACAGCAACTAAGATCTTCCACCTATGGACCTCACTTTCCCATGGGTCCGCTGTCTATTGCTGCCTACATAAAAAAATTTTACAAGGATATAGAGATTGTCATTCTCGATTTTACCCTGATAGCGTGTAAGGCTGCGGACGATGCTGAATTTAACATCCTTGACGCCGGCAGGGAAGATTTCTGGACTTATTGCTTAAATTTAATGAATGGATTTACACCGGATATTATTGGAATTGCGGGGATGTTTTCAAGTCTTTATTATGAACTTCCCGTCTTGTCATCCTTTCTTAAATCAAAGTATATTAACACAATAATAATCTGCGGGGGGCATTTCCCCTCGGCTTGTTATAAAGAAATTCTGGAAACGAGCACTACGATAAACGCGGTTTGTTTCGGGGAAGGGGAAATTCCTTTTAAGCAGTTGGTCGAAGCGTATCAACAAAAAGCCGTCTTTAAGTACTTTGAAGAAAATAATAGCTGGATTACGCATAAGAAGATGGGGGGGGGGGGGGGGATCAATTTAACCAATCAACTGATTATTGATTTAGACGAAATACCGCCATTCGAACTTAATATAATTGCAGGGTATGAATTATATGCGCATTACAGAAATCGGCTTTTCCGTGAAACAATGACCGGCACTAAATTGGAATATTTTACGACAAGAGGGTGTCCTGGACATTGCGTCTTTTGCGCAAGCCACAATGTTCATGGACATAAAGTACGTTATCATAGTGTTGAACGGGTAAAATCAGACATTAAGAAATATATTACAGAATACAACATTGACGAAATAATATTTCAAGACGACCATTTTCTTGCGAAAAAACAAAGAGCCCTTGATATATTGAATTTTATAGTAGAGAACAATTACAAAGCAGATATAGCCGTTCTTGCTTTCTTTTCCATAGATGAAGATATTGCCGATGTCTTAAAAAACTTAAAACTTGAAGCTATAGGCATCACCATAGAAAGCGGCAATCCTACCACTTTAAAAAATATAATACACAAGCCGGGCGACCTTAATACAGCAAAAAAAGCGGTCGAAATTCTCCGAAAAAGGGGATTTATGATATTTACGAATATACTGACAGGCTTACCCGGCGAGACAAAGGAATCGATACAGATAGGCTTTGACAACCTGATTGATATTGGGTGCAATTGGGCAACTTTTTATACGGCAGCGCCTTTACCCGGGAGCGAATTATATGACATCTGCAAGAAAAACGATTATTTAATAAAGGAGGCAGATGTTTTTAAGATGAATTTTACCCGATGTTTAATTCAGACGCCGGATTTTTCGCCCGAGTATATTACAAAAAAGAATTATGAAATGAATCTAAGTCTGAATTTTGTTCAAAATTATGATATGCGGCATGAAAATTATAAAACCGCCCTTATCTTGTTTGAGCGTGTCTTTACTTATATTGCCCCCGACCACGCTTTTGCCTATTATTTTGCGGCAAAGTGCGCTGCCGAACTGGGTTTGGCTGTAAAATATCATGATTACAGATTAAAATATGAAGCAATAAAAACCGAATCGGATTTCTGGCAGGAATGGATAGCGTATTTTAAGTTGGAGCCCTTAAACAGGGAGTAGGTGCGTTGCGGTAACCAGCACAAAACCTGCTTAAGCCGTTGGAACTGCGAGCGCCGTTTGCTAGGGCTTAAAAGTGCCTCTAAGGCACGCACTCGATGTTGGCTATTTTGCCCATCAGGCTGAGGGTTTCGGCGAGCGTGCATTTTTCGTCTATGCTCTGCGTGAGGAACGCTTCGATTTCTTCGCGTTGGGCGATCGCGGCATCGATAGCCGCGTTCGAGCCGCTCTTGTATGCGCCCGCGTTGATAATGTCTTCCGCTTCCGCGTAGGCGGCGATGGAACGTTTGACGGCGAGCGCCGCCTGCTGCGCTTCTGCGCTCGACACCTCGTTTGCCAGACGCGAGATACTCTGCATCACATCGATAGCGGGATAATGACCGCGGGCGGCAAGGGCGCGAGAGAGCACGATATGCCCGTCGAGGATACCCCGCACATTATCGGAAATAGGCTCGTCCATGTCGTCGCCGTCGACGAGGACCGTGTAAAACGCCGTAATCGTCCCCTTATCCGAGGTCCCCGTCCGTTCGAGCAGCTTGGGGAGCAGGTCAAAGACTGAGGGCGTGTAGCCGCGTTGGGCGGGAACTTCCCCGACCGAGAGGGCAATTTCGCGCTGGGCGCGGGCGAAACGGGTAACCGAATCGAAGAGGAGCATCACGTTCATGCTGCGGTCGCGAAAATATTCGGCAATCGCCGTGGCAATGTAAGCGCCCCGCAGACGGGCAAGCGCGGGCTCCTCGCCGGTCGAGACGACGATAACCGAGCGCTTCATCCCCTCTTCGCCGAGACTCTGCTCGATAAAATCGTTGAGTTCGCGCCCCCGCTCGCCAATCAGCGCGATAACGTTGATGTCCGCCGAGGTATTTCGGGCTATCATCCCCTGAAACGTCGATTTTCCGACGCCGGAGCCTGAAAAAACGCCGATCCGCTGTCCTTCACCGCAGGCAAGCAAACCGTCCACCGCGCGGATACCCGTCGTGAGGCGCCGCTTAATCGACGGACGCGAGAGCGCCGGGGGCGCCTTTGCCGCCGCCGGATAGCGGACATTTGCGGCAATCGGTTTTTTCCCGTCGATAGGCTTCCCCAGCGGTCCGAGGACGCGCCCGAGCAGCTCCGGCGAACAGGCAACCGAAAGCGGGGCGCCCGTTGCCCGGACGCGGCTACCGATTTCGATACCCGCCGTGTCGCCGAATGCCATCAGTTGAACCGTCGTGCCGTCGAGCCCGACCACCTCAGCCTGCACTTCCCGCCCCTGCGCGTCCAGCAGACAGATTTCGCCGACAACCGACTGCGGACCCCTGCTCTCGATAAGAATCCCCTTAACGCGGGTAACATGCCCCACGAAGCTCAGCGTTTCCGTCTCTCGAGCAGCCTCGAAATATTTTTCAAACAAGGATTTCATGTAAAATTACCCGCGGCGCACGGGCGAGAGCGCAAGTATATTCGATTCGAGCTTAGCAAGCTGATTAGCAATCCGCGCGTCAAGCTCGCCGAAGTCGGTTTCGACGACACAGCCGCCGCGGTCAATCGAGCTGTCTTCCAGCAGCTGAATCGTGCCGCCGCCTTCGAGCAGCTTCGTGAACTCCTGCAAACGCCCCGTTGCAAGCTCCAAGTCGGCAAGGTTCACCTTGATCGTCACCGTCCCCCGCGACTTTGCCTTGTTCAACGCCTCTTTGATATTTTCGATAACAACATCCCGTTGCGTATCGGAAATAATTTTGACCACCTTGCGCGCGATAAGCAGAACCAAATCAACAAGCTGCTGTTCCGCTTCCGAAAAAATATCATCCCGTTTATCCTGAATCCGCTCCATGATAACCTGCGTCCGCATGATAAGCCGCTGCACCTCCGCCGTGCCCAACTCATAACCTTCCGCGCGCCCCTTTTCAAAGCCTTCCTTTTCGGCAAGCGCCTTCTGTTCCACCGCGCCCGCTTCCGCCTGCGCCTTAATCGCCAGAGCCGACTCCTCCGCGTCGTCCTTGATACGCAATGCCTCCGCCTCGGCTTTTTCGATTTTGTCAGCAGCCTCCGCCTCGGCATTCGAGATTTTTTCTTCCGCACGAAGGCGCGCATCGCTGGCAATCAGCTCCGCTTCGGATTTTGCCCCGTGAATCATCGCCGCCTTTTCGCTTTCCCAGCCCGCCTTGAACGCCTCCGCCTCCAGGCGCAGCTCGTCCGCTGTCGGTCCCGCAAAAACCTCTTCCAAATCGAGATCCTCGACCGAGCCGGCATCTTCGACCATTACAATATCCTTAAAAGGCGCTTCGAGTATAACTTTTGCGTTACCAAGCGCCACTTCGCCCGGTCTAAAAACTGATTTTGGCACGTTTATTCCTTGTGCCCATAGTATAGCGCATTTATGTTGAAAATGCTATATGAGTAAGGGAGGAGGGGTGCACTTCCAAATTCGGGGTAAATCGGCAGTGCTGGGGGGAAGTCGACCCCTCGCCCAATAATTGCACCCGAACCGGTGAGGGTGTTTACGCAATTAATCTAGCACGGCGTAGCGCCAGCGAAAGCCGCTGTTCAGAAGGCGTTATCAGCGCGCCGCAACGCCCCGCTGGGGGGGCGAGGTGCCCCCCCAGACCCTCCGTTAGCATTATAGGTATCACTTTAGAATTTACCACGAAAAATAAATTGCACCCCTGCTGCGGCGGGCGGGTTGAATAATGTGGGGGTTTCTGGTAGAGTGCTGGGAGTATGAAAGCAGAGAATGATTTTTTTGACAGGCTGCAGTATGTGACGGAAGCTGTGCTTACTCACCGGAAAAAAACCAAGCGTCTTAAACGGGAAAAACAGCGGCAGAAGAACGCTTTGCTTGACTGGCTTGAAGCTTTCATTTGGGCTGCCTGCGTCGTCCTCATCATCAATCAATATTTTTTTCAGGCTTACCAGATACCTTCGGGATCGATGATAGACACACTGCTCATCGGCGATAGGATTTTTGTGAACAAGTTGGTTTACGGACCTGAACTGCTCCCCGGCATGGGTAAGACGCCCAGTCCGATAGAGCCGGAGCGGAACGACATTATCATTTTTGAAAGCCCGGAATATCTTTCGCGAGGAACGGTATTTGATATAGCGCAACGGATTATCTACATGGTAACGCTTTCATTTGTTGATATTGATCGCGACGAAACGGGGATGCCTAAGGCACATTTTTTAATCAAGCGCGGTGTTGGTATGCCCGGCGACCGTTTTATCAATGATGCGGGTGATATGCACATCAGGTTTTCGGGCGAGACGCGCGAAACAAGCGAAATTGAGTATAATAAGGCGCGCGGCTGGATGCACAATCTGCGCCACATTCATAAAGAAAGTTTGAGTGATGGCATCAGATCGGTAAAGGAGTATTCCTTACGGCAGATATACAGCGGCGGCGCTCCGCCGAGGGTGCGGACGTTCAATGATTGGACGCTGGATGCGGCTTGGTATCGAATGTTGCGCGGCGCGTATCCGCATTACGACGGCTACAAGCAGCAGAGCAATAAGCTGGCTCGTGGTTGGTATGTGCCAACGGGGCGCGTTCTGCCTCTTGGTGATAACCGCGATAATTCACGCGACGGGCGTTTCTTTGGTCCGGTGAAAGAAAAAAAGATTTTGGGGAAGGGTGTTTTTATTTATTGGCCCGGAAACGGATCTGACCAGGGTCCGCCGCCTGATAAGAATGGTATTGCGCGTATGGGGATGATCAGGTAGCTATGTTCAACAAATGGGAGAAATACTCTTATGCCGACCAAAAGAACCACGCTAAACGCATCCGCACATTCATTCTAAGGGTAGCGCTTGTTATTATCGTATACATACTGATAACGAATATATTTTTCCCGATGATTGTGATGGAAAGCTCCTCGATGCGTCCTTCGGTGTATGCGGGGGACCGGTTCGTTTTTTCCGCATTTAATCTTAGGCGGTTCCTGCCGCAATTGCCATGGGAGAGCGTTCCCTATGAACGCGGAAATATTGTTATGGTTGATATGGCTGAAAAAAACGAAAATGGTTTTGCACTGAATGTCTTTGACAAAATTTTTCGTTTTTTTACGCTGGGCAAGCTGGGGTTTCCCGGCAAAAAAAATCAGGTTTTTATTAAACGGGTGATAGGGCTGCCCGGCGACGAAATAACGATGATAAACTATGTTATTCAGGTTCATCCTGTAGATAGTCCGTATACGCTTACCGAGTATGAAGTTTCCCGCAAACACTATCAGGTTGATATACCGCAGGTGTCTGCTCTCTGGGATGAGTCTATCCCTTTTTCCGGCAACATGGAACGTATTGTGCTAAGCGAGGATCAATGCTTTGTGCTGTCTGACATGCGCGCGAACACCAACGACTCCCGCACGTGGGGACCGCTTGATATTAGGCAGATTGCCGGTGCGGCGTTGTTTCGTTACTGGCCCCCCAGCCGTGTAGGTGTCCCATAATATGCCCGACTTGGGAATACTTGAAATCTTAATCGCGTTTTTTTTATTTGTGCCTCTTACACAAGTATATATAAAATCATTTTACTACATAGAAGGTTTCGCGTGGTTGCCCCCCATCGCGCTGTTCTGCACCGTAGGGCTTTTCCCCGCCTATGGATTTCGTCCCGAAGCCATCCCGCTTCTCATTTTTGCTTTTATCTATAATATCAGCTATTTTAAGACGCGCAAAATAAAATCGGGGCGTTCATATTTTTATTTTTCGATCATGCTGATTTTCATCGCGCTCACCACTTTTGCCGCCATCTATTTTTTACCGCTCGCGGATACCAGCGCGTGGGTCTATACTCAGGCTCATGGAGAGCGGGACAGTGAACGGAATAACGACTATTTTATACGGGTATATAACACGAAAGAAGGTACACCGGGTAGCAACGTGCTTGCCGAGGGTATGCCGCTTATTATCGCCATTCCGCCTATAACAGGCTCCACCCTGATCATCGACAGAGTGTGCGAGGCTATAGCGGCGCGTAACGTAATAGTGGTGAGCATTGCCCGTGTCAATCTTGATCTGCCGGCACACGACGTTGAGGGCAAGAGCGTATATCCTTCTTTCGGCACGATAAAAAATCATGCGGTGATGCTATGGACGGCGCTAAAAAATAAAAACTGGGAGACCGTGAGAGATTTTTTTGAACAGGCGCGAGCGGATGATATAGCATTTTTGCTACCGCTTATCGAAAAAAAGATTGACACGAATGATATATATCTGCTTGTCTACAACGAAGCTGCTACCGCCGCCACCGCTTTTGCCCGCGACGAGGCATTTACCAGTGCTCATCCCGCATTACGAGGAATCATCGCGGTAGAAGCTCGTCAGCTTCCGGCGGAGAGCGCCCCGCCAGCTGTTCCCGTGCTGTCCCTCAATGCGGGCGGGCTTATGTATACCGACGTGCCGGAAAAGTATCCTATTTTCGCCGCTTTAGCGAGGGGACTTGAACAGAGTAAGCCCCCCGGTTGGGAAAGTAAATACTGCGTCCCTAATACGGCGGCTTTGATATACGACTTTATGCAAGTGCCTGAGGCACTGCCCTAGTATCACGTCACTATTCAAGGGTGTCCTTCGGTTGTCGGGAAATAACACAGGTATCCGATGATTTTGCCTTCATGGAGAGCGAAAATAGATGAGTCTTTATATGCCTCATAACGGTCTATATCGCTTTGCTGCGAGGCGAGTCCGTTTTCATGAAAAACGGTTTTGTCTATTTGCTGGATACCGTTAAAGATGCTTTCCCTACTAAGAGATTTAAGGTTTGTGCCTTCCTGCCATTTTACTGCTTCTATTTTTTCCATGTTTCCCCCCATCTTCCATTTTTTCCATTACACGCCTTGATAGACTTTACATCAGTGTAAAGTTTGTTAGCCTTTCGTCTTTGGTAAAAAAATCGTTGTTTAAGACATAATCAATGCCGTGAAGCGCGTTTCCTATTGAGATCTCCTCATCTTTAATAATCAAAAGGTTATGCTTTTCCCAAAAGCATTCCGCATCTTCACGCATTAAATCAAACTTCAAAACATCAAAATAAAAAGTCTCATACTATTCTCCTTTGCGTTTTATGCCCGTCGGCAATTTTTTACCACTTATCCTGATAGTTGCGGCCGCTCATCTTGGCTTCATAGTTACCGCAATGCGTGCAGTTGTCTTTAGACAGACAATTATAGTCACGA
>JAITNZ010000078.1 GCA_031290205.1 Spirochaetaceae bacterium | reverse complement strand
CATTTTTTCGCCCAAAATGCTCGAAATAAACCCATTATGTCTGCGCTTTTGGGCTTCAAACTGCGGACAAATCTTTCGCAATCTTGCCTGCCCCTAGTTTCGCAAGAGGTCTATTTTTTAACCGACTGATTTGGGTATTCAAAAATTTCGCATAACGTTCTAGGTTTACGACATTTGGACGCCGCTATAGAGCATATGTGAAAGCAAATGCGCGGCACAAAAACGTGTCTGGAGTGAGCGTGGGAATGGAGCGTCGCGGAATGTAACGAGTATGGCAGGAGCGCGGGCGCGTAAGCGTTTGTGCCGCGCACCTAAGAAAGCCTTCCCCATATCACACTTTTGGATATTTACCACGAAAAATAAATTGCACCCGGCGGGGGGAAGTGCAACAGGCTGCTAGGGCGCGCTATTCTGGACGATGGCTATTATAATACGGGACGAAGCGGCTCCGGCGGAGTCCCCCGCCCCGCAAGTACGGGCTGGCACCCTTACATTTCTTCCATTACTTTGCCGCAGCAAAGCGGAATTTCATCGCCTTTTTTGAGCGTGATGGTCTTGTTGCAAATATTACAGTAGACCTCGCAATCTTCAGTTGCAAATTTCGGCGTGTATTTTGTCATACTAATTTCCTCCATTGAAATAATAATGATAACTATTATTATATTACAAAAGCCAGGAAATTTTGTCAAATTATGTAACTACTCAGGTGTGAAATATCCGCCTGATTTCGCGGGAAAATTAACCGCAAGGTCGAAGAAGTATTCATAGACTCTTGCCTTCTCCTCTCAGCCGTCCGGTATTAATGCCAGTAAAGCAATAAATTTTGGTTTTCATCTGCCATACCCCCATTCTACTCTTGTTTTAGATATTTTGTAAAGTAGACGTATTTGGGATGCTCCCTACTCCCAATTTACCACGAATTTGGATGTGCACCCACTGAGTATGGACTATGGACAGAGAGGGGGTAATTGCGTTAGACTGTAAAAATGGCGCAGGCGATATTTATTGAAGGTTTGATATACTCTCTTATGGTGTTGGGGGTATTTGTTACCTTTCGGATTTTAGATTTTGCCGACTTGACGGTCGACGGCACTTTCCCGCTGGGCGGCGCCGTTACCGCGTTATGCCTCCTCAACGGGGTGAATCCCGCGCTCGCGTTTTTGCTTGCCTTTCTTGCCGGATGCTGCGGCGGCTTGGTAACCGCCGTGATACACACCACACTCAAGGTGCCCGGACTCCTTGCCGGCATACTCACGATGACGATGCTCTATTCGGTGAACATACGGATTATGGAAGGCAAATCGTATCTTTCATTTTTGAAGCTCGATACCCTGTTTGCTTCGCTGCGTGAGGGCATGTTTGGTTTTATTCACGGCGAACTTTCGGTGCTCGTCTTTTTGATTATCGTGGTGCTATTTGTAAAAATTATATGCGATCTTTTTTTCCGCACGAACTTCGGTTTGACGATGGGCGCCCTCGGCGGCAATCCGCAGATGATCATCTCGCAGGGGATGAACCCTTCGGTGCTTAAGGCGGTCGGCATCGCGTTCTCGAATGGGCTCGTGGCGCTTTCGGGTTCGTTCGCTGCGCTCTACAATGGGTTTTCCGATGTCGGAAGCGGCAACGGCATCGTCGTATCGGGACTCGCCTCGGTGATGCTCGGCGAGTTTCTGCTCAAATCGAATAAGATAATGCTACTTACCTTTCGGGTTATACTCGGCTCAGTCCTCTACCGTGCGCTGATGTTCCTTGCCCGTGTTCACGGACACGAAGTCGGCATGGGACCAAACGACTTCAAACTTGTTACCGGTTTACTCATCATCATCTGCCTCGTTGCCTCGAAATACCGGGGCGCGTTTTTTCAGGATATTTTTAGGAAGAAGAGGAGCGCTCACGATGCTCATCCTTAAAAATATCAATGTGGTTTTTGGGAAGGGGACGCCGGATGAAAATCACGCATTGAAGAATATCAATCTAAAAATCGACAGGGGTGATTTTATCACGGTCATCGGGTCTAACGGCGCGGGGAAGTCAACATTGCTCAATGTGATAGCGGGCACGTACCCCAGTGAAAGCGGCGCGATACAGCTTGGGGCGCCTGACGCCGCGCTCGATATAACGAGGCTGAGTGAGTATAAACGCGCGCGGTTTATCGGGCGGATTTTTCAGAATCCTCTTTTGGGAACGGCGGGTAATATGTCCCTCGAAGATAATATGATTATCTGCGAAAAGAAGGGCTATCGCGGGCTTAAAATCAGCTTAAACAATGCGAAACGCGCCGTGTTCCGCGACAGGATACAAAAACTGGGGCTTGGTCTTGAAAGCCGACTGCGCGATAATGTCGCTCTTTTTTCGGGCGGACAGCGGCAGACGCTTACATTGCTGATGACGATTATGTCCAAACCGGAGATACTCCTCCTCGATGAGCATACGGCGGCGCTCGACCCCGTGAATGCCGAACTCGTGTTGAACCTGACGCGCGAGTTTGCTTGCGATAATAATTTGACGGTGCTGATGATAACGCACAACATGAAGCACGCCCTCGCCATCGGCAATCGCCTGCTGATGATGGATTCAGGCGAAATCATCCTTGATATTGGCGGCAGCGAAAAGCAAAACCTCACCCTTTCCGATTTACAGCAACGCTTTAAGGCGGCTAAACACCGCGAACTTGCAAACGACGAGATGCTCTTGAGTTAAGGGGGGGGCAGCAGAAGCGGGGTTTTGCTGGAGAGTTTTGCCCCCTTGTATTTTTCCGGCTGCCTGTGTTAAGCTAGGGTGAAAATCAATTTAAGGAAACTGGTATGTCTCAAAATAAGAATAACAAGCAGCTCAATACTATGAGTTCTGACGGCTCGCATGGCGGCGGCGAGCTTTCGGAGTTGGCACGGAAGTTCAAGCAGCAGCCGCTGATTTTTACAGGCACTATCCTCGTGCTCGTGCTGGTCATCGTTGCCTTCGTGCTGCTGCCGATGGATGCCGCCCCTTGGAGTTCAGGCGGGTTAAGCAGCGATTTGCTTACATTTGGCAGCTATGACGGCATTCCGGTCGAGCTGACGCCGGATAGTTATTTTGCTAAGATGCGGCAGAGTTATATCGAGTATTATGCGAATAGTTACGGCTGGCGGGGCGAAGGCGCCGAGACGCAGGCGACGCGACAGGCGTTTCAGTCGGCGCTGGTGAGGACGGCGATTTTCGAGTCGGCGAAGAAGGCGCATTATGCGCCGCCCAAGGCGCTGGTCGATAAAAAAGTCGCCGCCCTGCCGAAATATCAGGAGAACGGCGTTTTTTCCGTGTTGCGTTACCGGCAGGAGAGTGCAGCCCGTCATCTCGAGACCATCCAGGAGCTGAGGGATGACATGATCATTCAGCGTTATCAGCATGATATGGCGGGGTTTTTCGCGGATGCGGAGGACGCGAATCCTGACGTTTCATCCGAGGGGAAATTCATTCCCGCGATAAAGATTGCTTCGAAGGAAGTTGATTTTATTGCGTCGATGGCAAAAGACGCGCGGCGCTTTTCGCTAATTGCCTTTCCTTACGCCGACTATCCTGATGCTGAACTGATCGCATACATCGAAAAAAACCCTGACTTTTTCAAAACGACGCATCTTTCTCAGATTACGCTTACTTCAAGCGAAGCTGATGCGGGTACGGTGCTGGCTTCGATTTCCAGCGGCGCGACAAACTTTGAAGAGGCGGCGAAGGCTCAATCGAAGGATTCTTTTGCCGACTCTGGCGGCGATGCCGGCGAACGGATGGCGTATCAGCTTGATTCGCTGATTCCGTCCGAGGAGGACCGGCGCGCGGTAGTCAACCTTACTGCGGGAAGTGTGAGCGCGGTGATAAAGACCAGCTCCGGCTGGACGATTTTCCGCGCCGAGAGCGCGGCAAAGCCTGCGGATACGGCGGATTCCGCCGTTTTGACAAATGTCCGCACGCATCTGGGTGAAGCTGAGCGCGGCGTTATCGAAGATTGGCTGATTGCCAAAGCCCAAAGCTTCGCGGCGGATGCCGATGCGACCGGGCTTGACGCCGCCCTGAGCAAACATAGTGTTTCGGCATCCGATTTTGGACCTGTCCCGATAAATTATGGAGACAACCCGCTTTTCGAGACTCTTGCAAAATCAAATTCGGGATCAAGCCCCGAATTACGCGCGGGCGTCCAGAACGAGAATTTTTGGAGGACGGCATTTTCACTGGCTGCCGGAAAAATTTCTGCCCCTTTCGTGATTGACGCTTCGCTGAACAGCGTTGTCGTCCTTGCCTCGCGCAAAGCGGCGGCAGAGGACAGCACCGCGAACGAGGCGGGGGAGGCTGAGGAAGCTGAGGAAAAAACACGCGCCTATTTTTTGGATACGTTTATGGATAAGTCCCTTCAAGACAACCTCTCCACTGCTATTTTGAAGAGCGGCAAGTCCATAGATAATTTTACGGCGCGCTATGCCGCTCTCTTCCAACGCCCCGACAGTCAGCAAAACGGAAACTAGTTCCGCCACTGCCGACTTGCCGCAGATAATTGCCGCAGAACAGGGGTTTTCCGTTTTTTATAAGGGAAGATCCCTGCTTTCGCGCTTCGACCCGCACGCTCAGGCGGAAAAGCTCCTCGCCAGATTCCTTCCTGCAAAAGAGCGGACGCTCTACCTCTGCCCCTCGCCGCTTTTTGCTTACGGGCTCGAGGCATTTCTGGAAGCACTCCCCGACAATGCGGCACTGCTCTGCGTCGAAGCGGACAAAATCCTTTATGAATGGACGCTCGGCTACCTGCCGCCCTGTTCGGGCAAGCTCACGTTTGTTCACACGGAGAATCCGGCGGCGCTCTGCCGCTTCGTTCATGAAAAATGGGGGCAGCGTGTATTTCGCCGCATCGAGCTTATCCCGCTGACAGGCGGTTTCGCTCTTGCGCCAAAGCTCTATCAAACCTTTGCCGACACGCTGCGGCACGAAATTCAGATTGAGTGGGGGAACGCGATGACCCTTACCCGACTTGGGCGGCTCTATATCCGCAACGCAATCCGCAACCTCCCCCTGCTGCTTTCCCCCAGCATCGCAAGCCTTAATATCGGCTCTGCGCCGGTCATCGTCGCCGGCGCCGGACCCTCGCTTGACGATTGGTGCCGCCGCCATAAATCGTTTGAGGGCGCCTTCGTCATTGCCGTCGATACCGCGCTACTGCCGTTGCTTCAGCGGGGGATTAAGCCTGATTTGGTGGTGGCGCTGGAAGCCCAGCATTGGAATCTGAAGGATTTTGCCGGAGTGGGTGGCTTTTCGTCGGCGCAGGCTATCCCGCTTGCGATGGACCTGTCGGCGCTTCCTGCGACAGCGCGCTGCCTCGGCGCCCCTCCGCTACTTTTCTGGACGCGCTGGACAGATTTACGGATTTTTACGCGCCTTGCCGGTTTTTTCCCACAAATGCCGCCGCCGTTGCCGCCGCTCGGTTCCGTCGGGCTCTCTGCCGTAGCAATCGCCCTCGGGATAACGTCGGGCGATGTCATTACGGTGGGGCTCGATTTTTCGTTTACGCTGGACTCATACCATTGCAGGGGGAGCCCCACACACCTTGCCGCCCTCCGTACGAGCACGCGTTTTTCGGGAAATTACCCCGCCGCCGCCGCCTTTAGCGGGAACAGATTTTCCACAAGCTCAAAATCCGGCGCGCTCGTTCAGACTGATGCCGCGCTCCGCCAATACCGCGCTCTCTTTCAAGCCGAGTTCGGGGGCAACCCGCGGGTATCCGACCTCGAAAGCAGCGGGCTCCCGCTCGGCGTGCAAACCCTCACGATGGAAGAAGCCGCCGCGCGGTTTAAGCCAGCGGTGCCAGACACTCAGCCGGCGGTGCCAGACACCAAGCCAGCGGTGCCAGACACCAAGCCGGCGGTGCCAGACACCGAGCCGGCGGTGCCAGACACCAAGCCGGCGGTGCCAGACACCGAGCCAGCGATGCCGGACACTCAGTCGGCGGTGCCAGAGACCAAGCCGGCGGCAGTGCCAGACACCAAGCCGGCGGTGCCAGACACTCAGCTGGCGGTGCCAGACACCGAGCCAGCGGAGCTGGGCACCAAACTGGCGGCGGTGCCAGACACCATGCTCGTAGCGTTGCCGGACACCGAGCTGCCGGTGCCAGACACCAAGCTGGCGGTGCCAGACACCAAGCTGGCGGCGGTGCCAGACACCAAGCCGGCGGCAGTGCCAGACACCGAGCCGGTGGCGGTGCCAGACACCAAGCCGGCGGTGCCAGACACCAAGCCGGCGGTGCCAGACACCAAGCCTGCGGTGCCAGATACTCAGTCGGCGGTGCCGGACACCAAGCCGCCAGTGGCTGACAGCGGCTGGGGGCGTTGCGAGGGGCGATCTCCACGCAGAGGGGACGCCGCGAAAGCAACACGAAATTTACAGCCTCAAGGCAAAGCGACTGATGAACGCCGCTTGCATAACGAAAGAGGCGTCTTGAGTCGGATGGCACAGGAAAGAAGGGGAGATACTTGGGGGAGGCTTCCCCCCATGTATAAACAGCAGCTTATGGCATTTTGTGAGCATGAGAGCGGCATCCTCAGCGAAATACTCGATATTCTTACGGGAAAACGGGACGCCGCTCCTGAACGGCTCGATTTTCTCTTGGACGAGGCGGATTACCTCTGGGCGCATTTCCCCGATTGCGCGGCAGGCGGCGGACGGCGCCCCCCCGTAACGGACAAAGGCTTCCTGAACCGAGTGCGCGCCGAGCTTCCGCCGTTCTTGCGGCTGTGGGAGCGCTTATCACGCCAAGTCTGAAAGCGCTTATGACCGTAATGCCTGAAAATAAGTATCCGTCAATTATTGGCATTGGGGGGAAGGTTTTCTCAGGTGCTTGCTGTCATGCTCCTTGCCGCGCACTCACCCGGAGGCGCCCGCGCACCTGCCAGCCTCCTAAGCGCGCACCGTTAGGCTTTGCTGTTAGGCGGAAACCGTAGCACAGAGCCGGGGGGCATTGCTGGGGTGTCCCCCGCAGAGAGCGCAACAACGTGCGCGCGTAGGGGGATACTTCCCCTTCCTCCCCTACCCCTATCCCCCAATTCTCCTCCTCGTCCGAAAAGCCCTCCCCGCTTGTGCTGTAGAGGAATTTGCTGACGTAGCGGGCGGGGCGGGGGAAGGCTTACCAGAAAGTATCACTGGTAAAAAACTTTAGTCGGCTACTGCCGACATGGTGTTATGCTTTTCCTAAGTGGCAGTAAAAGCGTCCGACGAGGAAACGTACTTGCTTAGGAAATGGGCGCCCACTTTCTGGTGAGGCTCTCCCCGCCCTGCCGTCCCCGCGATTAAAATCGCAGGGCAGCTCAAGTGCGGGGAGTTGGGGTGCAATTTATTTTTCTGGGTAAATTCCCAAAAGTGTGATAATGCTCTATTGTTGACGAGGGGGCGTTGCGGGGGGATACCCCCCGCAGAGGGGGTAGGGCGCAACGCAGTGCGCCCGGCGCGCTGATACCGCTTTCTGAACAGTGGTTTTTGCTGGCGCTACGCCGTGCTGTATTAACCCCCAACGCC
>JAITNZ010000039.1 GCA_031290205.1 Spirochaetaceae bacterium | reverse complement strand
CGTAGAGGCGTGGCGCAGGTTACACTAACACCAAGCGATGTTGCAGGTTCACCTTTAGGTGAGCCTGTGCGCCGCAACGCCCCGCTGGGGGGGCGAGGTGCCCCCCCAGACCCCCCGTTTGCTTTATAGGTATCACTTTAGAATTTACCCCGAAAAATAAATTGCACCCATACCCCGCCCCTCTGCGACGGGGATTTTTTTTCTTTTTTCGTCTTCGTTTGTGCTGTTCGTGGTTGGATTCGTAATCGCTGCCCATTGACGGCGGCATGTTTTTTTAGTAGCTTGCTTGTAGTAGGATGATGGATGATGGAGTTTTTATTTGAACTATTAAGTATGCTACTTGGAAAATACTGATACGCCGAAGTAAAAATCCATAATCCAATAAATAGGAGACACACACATGTATCAGTATGAAACAAGCGGAACTTGTTCTAGCGAGATTCACTTTGACATCAAGGACGGCAAGGTTCGTGATGTAGTATTTGAAGGCGGCTGTAATGGCAATTTGAAGGCTATCGGCAAGCTTGTCGACGGCATGGACGCAGCGGAATGCATCGCAAAGCTGAAGGGAATCAGTTGCGGGCGTAAACCCACGTCATGCGGCGACCAGCTTGCTCACGCTATCGAACTTGCGCTACAATAACGTAGCAGACTGAAGGCAGCCCCAAACCTGCTTAGGCAGTTTGGACTGCGAGCGCCGTTATCATGGGCTGGAACCGCCTGTGGCGGCGGGGAGGGATTGATTGAGATGAAAACCCATGTTTTGGCGGTGTTGGTGGAAAATCGGGCGGGAACTTTAAGCCGCGTTTCGGGACTTTTTAGCCGCAGAGGGTTCAACATCGACAGCCTCACCGTCGGCGCTACCGAAGATGCCGCCGTCTCGCGCATGACCATCGTTGTCACAGGCGAGGACGCCGTGCTCGAGCAGATCATCAAACAACTGGGCAAACTCGTCGATGTACTTGCTATTGAAGAACTCGACGGCGGTAAAACGATACGCCGCGAAATCATGCTCGTTAAAATCAAAGCCGACGAAAAAAGCCGTCCTGCGCTTGTCGAAGTCGCGGCGATTTTCCGTTCACGCGTCATCGACATATCGCCCTCGACGATCACGATTGAGGCAACCGGCGGCTCCGAAAAAATGGACGGGCTTCTCGAATTGCTGCGCCCCTACGGCATCCTCGAAATGGCACGCACCGGCGCCGTTGCTCTCGAGCGGGGACCCAAAGCCCTTTCGATTTAGGGGAGATGGGGAAGATATTGCTTCGTCAGTCGCTGATACTACCGAGAAATCTCACGGGGATAAGAAGGGGGATGGGGGATGGGGGATGGGGTATAGGGGCTCCAATTTGCACGTCTCTGGTTCTACCGAGAAATCTCACGGGGAGACAAGTAAGATTTCAAATCACCCCCCCAAAAACAAAACCCCTCTTCATCCTCATCCTGCTCCTGTTCAGCATTTCCCTGAGCGCTGCATGGGGCGAGACTATCATCGAACAAGTCGCCGGCGGGGGCTTTTTTGTCGAAACACACCCTGCCGAGGCAAAAGTGTTCATCGACGGGCTTGAGCGGGGAAGGACGCCGCTTTTCGCTGGCGACCTCGCGCCGGGAACGCACACGATCCTCATCACCAAGGACTACTACGAAAACTGGGAGCGCCGCCTCAGCTTCCCCGCAAGCGGACGGTTGAACCTGCTTATCGACTTGACGCCCGCGCGGGGGCAGCTCCGCCTTAAGCTGCTCGACGGTGGAACGGAAAAGCCGTTGCCCGCAGATGGCGCGCTTAGCCTCGAAATATTTGTTGATAACACGCTCTATCCTTATTCGGCGGATTCGGCAGGGCTCGTCCTGCTCCTGCCCGAAGGGCAACGGACGGTGTTCGTGCGGCTCTTTGGCTATGAAGAGACCCGCAAGAGCGTCCATATCGAAAAAGGGCGGAGCCTCGATCTGCAATTTACCCTCCAGCCGGCAACGCTCCGTCTGGAAACGCTCAAGGCGAACCGGAGCGTCTTTAACCCCCGCAACGAGGGCAATCTCGGCGTTTTAACGCTGAACTTTGCCGTCTCCGCCCCCGGTTTCGCCACGCTGAGCGTCTATGCTGAGGATGGCGCGCTCATCTTTACGGATGATGTTTATGACGAGGGCGACGGCGGGCGCGACCCTGCTGCGGCGTTTACGAGGCGGAACCAAAAAGCCGTCTGGGCGGGTAAAACCGGCGAAGGTGGGGGCGCTGGGGACAAAACACCCGACGGCATCTACCGGCTCAAGCTTGAACTGCGCCCCCCCGATGATACCGCCGCCGCCCCCGATGATGACGCCGACAGCAAAAGCCGCTGGGGCGAGCTGATGGTTCGCGTCGATTCCCGTGCGGAGATATTCCCGCTTTCTATTCAGCGGGCTAAGTCCGGTTTAGCTCATGCCGAATTCACGCGGACACTGCCGGAGGGCTCGTTTCAGTTTGAGGGCGCGCTCTTAGCCGGGCAATTTTCCGCCGGCGAGACGGCGTTTTCCTCGCTGCCGTTCTCCTTCGCCGCCCGCTTTGCCCCCCTCAGCTCTCTCGAAATTGCCGGCGCGGTGAACATAACGCCGCAATTCGCCGATTCCCACCAAAAAGCGCTTATCGGTGCGGCGCTTTCGGCAAAAAAAGAACTCCGCCGCAGTGCCTCAGGCACCGCCGCCGCCATCCCCGGCATTGCCCTCGGCGTGTCCTACGGCTGGATAAACGGCGCAAGCGACACCGAAGCGGGTTTGTCCGCCGGCGTCAGCCTCAATTCAGCATTTTCGTGGGAACTCCCCGCAGGATTCGCGCTTCTTTTCTCGCCCGCCCTCCTCTGGACGGGCAAAGACGGCTACCCTGCCGAACCCGCCCCCCGGCTCGACCTTGCAGGCGGCATCCTTTTCCATCATGCATGGGTCGTTGCCGGTCTTTCGTTGCGCGCCCTCTGCGCTTTCACGACCCCGCCTCCCCTCAGCATAAGCGCCGAGGTACACCTCTACCCCCCCCCCTCAAACTTCGTCTTCGGCGCTCTCGCAAATTGCAAAATCGTAGAAACAGACGCCCGCTTCTCGTTCGGCATCACCGCAGGCTTCATCTTCTAAGGCGGCACGGGGCGCCTATGCTCAAGATCATGGGTCTATAATGATGTTTTCCCTGCCTGGGTATAAAAACCACTGTGATGAAGAGGCATCGGTAACCGCGTTTTTTCCTGATTTTTCGGCATGCACAGCGCAGGATTCGGGGCTTTCCGGATATTCGGCAAGGAGCCGCGCCCGGTATTCATCTTTGCCGCTGAGTTTCCACAGTGTAAGGAGGATTGCGGGACGCTCGGCGTGGTAATCGGGGTCGCCGGCAAGCGAAAAGAGAATGGATTCATTCGCATTGCGGAATGTTTCTATCAGAGCGGCAAGATAGCGGGCTTTTAAGAATACATCATTTCTGGCACGGACAGTCAGCAGCACCATTTTGATGCCCGCGTCCGCTTTCTCCCATTCTCCCATCGCCATAAAGCAGGCGGCGCTTTCAAGCAGCGCTCTATCGTCGCGCTTGCCGTTTACCGCATAAGCGGCTTCCTGCCAGGCGGCGGCGGCGCCTTCGGTATCACCGCAAAGCTGGAGAAGCCGCCCCAAACGGGCATAGTTAGCGTGTTTTTCTTCCGCAGACGCATCCCGTCTTGCAAGCGCCGTCCGAATCATCTCAATCTCGTTCCGCAGAAGCCCGCCAGGATTTTCCGCCGAAAAGAGCGCCGCCCTGCTCCCCGTAATCAACAGAAAAAAAAGTAAAAAAGTAAAAAAGCCCTGCCGCAAACAGCAGAGAACGAATCGCCCTTCTGTTATCAAGGGCAAGGTTGAAAGCGCCTGTGGCGGACTAAAAATATGCCGTTTCATATCAGCTTTATTATCGGCAAATTTGTTGCCCAATATACTCGACAAGAGCCCATACTGGGGACAATTCTTCGCAATTTTAAGGCACTACTTTTCGCAGGTCGTATTCGACAATATCGGTTGCGCCGAGGCGTTTTAGGTGGGGGATGAGGGCGGGAACCTCGTTTTTTCGGACGGCGATTTTTACGGCAAAGCCGCCGCCGCCTTCTCCGCCATTTTCGTTGTACAGCGGTGCAACGGTCGGGCTGCGCATTGCGGGGAGCCCGCATATCAACTCGCGGTATTTTGATTCGATAACATTCATTTCGAGCATCACCCGTTCCCGTGCTTCGAGGACAGCGCGAAAGAGCATGGCAAGCTCCTCGATATATGTGCGTTTTTCTTTATCCTGCAGCGCCGCTTTTGAGGCAAAAAATTTTGTGGACGAGCGGAGGATAGTGCCGATAATTTTTAATCCATTTTCGTGCAGTGTTTGCCCTGTCGCCGTATTATCGACAATCATGTCGGCGTCGTCCGGTGGGAAAACTTCGGTTGCGCCGTAAGTGCGCACTATTCTAAATTGATAGCCGTGAGCCAAAAGATACGTTTCGGCAAGATGCACATATTCCGTTGCCACGACGATCTTTTTATTCTTGAGGGCATTTTCATCAGTCGAAGCAGGCACGGCGACAACGATGCTCACTTTGTCGAAACCCAAATCGAGAATCTCTTCGACCTCTGCGCCGCTTTCTTCTATCCAATCAATGCCGGTAAATCCCGCGTCGTGGCTCCCCAATTCCAGCAGTTCGCCGACATTCTGCGGCTTCATTATCTTTGCGAGAAGCCAATCGGCGCCGAGGTCGGGACGGTATGTCCGGTCGTTCAGCTTGATTCGCAAGCCCGCTTCCCCCAAGAGCTTTTCGATATTTTCATATATACGCCCTTTCGGTATTAAAATTCTTAGCGGCATTTTTTTTCCCCATGGTATGAAACGCGTTTTGCCGCCGAGCTGTTTGCGTTGAGCAGCACCACGCCGAGTGTCGAAATAACGAGGCTTAAGCCGAGTATAAAGATGAGCGAGAGGGGGTGATGTTGGAGCGGCAGATCAATGTTCATGCCGTAAAAGCTGTATATCAAAGTTGGTATCATCAGCACAATGTTGATCATCGCAAGACGCTTCATCACGATGTTCATGTTGTTGGATATAACGCTGGCAAACGCATCCATCGTCCCCGTCAATATAGAAGAATAAATATTTGCCATCTCCGTCGCCTGCATGTTGTCGGTAATCACATCATCTAAGAGATCCTGCTCCTCCTCTTGTAAGCGGAGGAAGGGCGACTTCTTCATCTTTTCGAGCACGAGGCTGTTTGCCTGCAAACTCGTCGTAAAAAAAACAAGCGACTTCTGTATCGAAAGGAGCTGTATTAGCTCGCGGTTCTGCACTGATTTTCGCAGCTCAAGCTCGGTGTTGTTCGCGTTACGGTTTAATTCTTTAAGCGCCTTGAGGTATGCCGCCGCCGCGCGCCCCAGCACATGGAGGACAAACGCGCTCTGTTTCTTCATCTGGAAGCCGCGAAAGCGGTTATTTACCATGTCGTCGATTGCCGCGCTGGAACTCTGGCATACGGTGATAATCTTATTGGGAAACAGAATGATACCCAGCGGCACCGTATAATAAATTATTTCGAGCGAAATATCATAGACGGGAACGCGCACGATAAACGCCGTATACTCATCCTCCTGTTCGATGCGCGACTGTTCGTCGGCATCCATCAGGTCGGTAAGCAACTCCTGCGAGATGCCGAACTCTTTTTCGAGCCGCACCAGATCCATGTTGCTCACCGAGCGCGCGTCGACCCAGCAACCGTCGCAGAGATCCTCCCGTTCGATGAAGCCCCGCCCCGAATATTCGCGGATGGCGATCATCTTTCGCTCTCCAGCTTGAGGGTGATAGTCGTCTGGTCGCAGACATCAGGCGGACCGAAATACTGAATCGCTCCCGGATTTACATAGTGCGTTTCGACAGCCCAGCGCGCCCTCTCTGCGGCGAAGGCGGCAAATGGTTTGCCGTTCAATTCGACCAGCGCTTTTTTGATAACCGGCTTGCTTTTGCCGTGCCGCTTTTCCATATTCATCATCATGGTGAGGGGCACCCCCCCCGCCTGCCATTCGTGCGCGGGGGCGGCAAGGTTGCGCACCGACGAGATATAGCCGGATAGCCCCGCCGCAATCAGCGCAAAGGCGCTGAACCCCAGACTATAGCAGTAATCGGCATCGAAGTTCGTGGGGAAGGCGCTGCGCCCCTCGTAGCCAAAAAAATGCCCCAGCGCCGAAAAACTGCCCTTATACGCCCCCTGCGCCTTGAGTTTAGCAAGTTTTTTTTCGATCAGGCTAATCAGCAGTTTTTCCGTTTCGATGCGCGAAACTTGCACATTCCCGTGCGGGTCGCGGTCGAGGAGGAGCTGTTTGGAAATCTCCTCCGGTATCGTCTCGAATAGCACCATGCTCTCGCGCGAAAAAACTTTTTCAAGAAACGAACGCTGCGCGTCAAATGAATGGAGCCCCGTAAACTCAGCTTCGTGCGCCGCCATAATATCGTTTAATTCGGAAATCAGCTTTTTCATTTCAGGGACGAACTCCACCAGCCCTTCGGGAATCAGCACCACCCCAAAATTTTCTTTTTTCTCGGCGCGCTTAATTACCGCGTCGCAAACCTCGTCGATAATCTGATTGAGCGAGCGCTGCTTATCCTCGACCTCTTCGGATATGAGGCAGATATTCGGATGTGTTTGCAGCGCCGCTTCGAGGGCGATATGGCTGGCGCTCCGCCCCATCAGTTTGATGAAGTGCCAGTATTTGCGCGCACTCGAAGCGTCGTTCATAATGTTGCCGATAAGCTCGCTGTAGGTTTTTACCGCCGTATCGAACCCGAAGGAGGTCTCGATGTACTCATTCTTGAGGTCGCCGTCAATTGTCTTAGGGCAGCCAATCACCGCGATGGGGGCGCCCTTCTCGAGGAAATACTCGGCAAGCAGCGCGGCGTTGGTATTGCTGTCGTCCCCGCCGATAATTACCACTGCGGAAAGCCGGTGAAGCGTCGCCGTCTCGAGCGCCGCGGCAAACTGCGCCGGCGTCTCGATCTTCGTCCGCCCCGAGCCTATCATGTCGAAGCCGCCCGTGTTCCGGTGCCGGTCGATAATCTCCTCGTCCAGTTCGATAAAGCTGTTTTCGACAAGCCCCGCAGGTCCCCCCCGAAAGCCAATCAAGCTTGAGCGCGGATTCCCCTTCTTCAAGCCGTCGAAGAGCCCCGCAATGACGTTATGCCCACCCGGCGCCTGCCCGCCGGAAAGAATAACGCCGACGGTGAGCGGCTTTGCGCTCAGGTTGCCCTCGCCCTTCCTGAACGCCGCCAGAGGCTTTCCGAACCCACGCTTAAAAATCTCCTTGATATCGCCGGTATCCGACACCGCGCCGGTCGGCTCGCCAAACTCAACTTTAATCGAAGCAATACTCCCCGCCAGCGCCACCGGCAACTTCGGCTGATACGCATAGCGCGCCTTTTGCAGATTCGATATTTCCATGATGATACCCCCTTGCTGTTTTTTCCCGATTTGAATGAGTATACCGCAATTGGAGATTGCCCGCAAGGTGCCTTAGGCACTTTCCAGCAGTTCCGAATTCAACCACGAACCTCACGAACAACACGAACGGAAGACGCTTGGAAATGAGGATCATCAAAATAATTTTGCACATAATTTCTTTTGTAATAATTATAGGCGGTAACAACAACATTCTTCGCGTTTTTTACTCCGTTAGATAAGGTAAGAATCTGTTGCCCCTTGATGTATTTCTTCTATGCTCGGATTGTGCCATAGTTTTTATGCTTTGTCTACACCCTAGCTCGCTATACTCTTCGGCAAAAAAATCCGATAATGAATTGGATGCGTGCTATTTCCCCAAGATTACCATTTATATACGCCTTTCTGCTCGTATTTCGCTTTTTAAGCGGCGCGAACGCGCTTTTTGCACAGACGCAGGATCAAGCGCAACGGGGGAGTGTGGAAAAAAATTGGAAAATTATTATCATGTTTTAGGAATCAAAGAAAGCGCTTCCATTGCTGAAATTAAACGTGCGTTTCGGGAAAAGGCAAAGCAAATACATCCCGACCTCGCCCGTTCCGCCGATGCCGGCGAGATGAGGCGCTTACTCAATGCCTATGAAGTCCTTTCAAACCGCGAACGGCGTTTTGAATACGATAGAATTTACCGGTATACCCAAAAACCAAAATCATGGGATTACCACACCTACCTTAAAGAACACAGCGATGAACCGGAATGTCAGGCAAAGCGTATCTTCTTCGAGCTTTTACATTTTGAGGAGGAGTCTGCCATCAAAGTGTGGAATGATGCCGGCGGGATAAACTTTCAGTTACGGAAATTTTTAGACAGGGAAGATTGGATGGACTGCGCTTTTCTACTTGCCGAAGAGCTTGCAAAGCAGAATTACGCCTATGAATCTTTTTTAATTCTGATTTCGCTGTTAATCGAAGAACATAAAAAACCTTATTTTAGGCATTTTACGCTAGACGTGGAGCTTTTATTAAAAGAAATTGTCCGCCTGAGCCTCCGCCGCGTGGTCGATGATAAAACATGGATAGCATGTTTGCGCTCACTCTTGCAATTCGGGTTTAGCGCAAAAGAAGAAGCGGCTTGGCTAAAATCGCTCTCCGAAACGCTCTATAAAACCGGAGACAAACCCGGCGCGCGAGAAGCCTATGAGCAGGCAAAAATACGCGATAGTAAAATAAAGCTAAGCAAAAAAGTCAGCGCCGGACTCGGGGTATAAGGGAACTACTCCGCTATCTCTATTTTAGCAAATTTAACATTAAGGGCTATCTTAATAATAATGATGATCGGGTAACAGACGTAATGAATGCCTATGTGAATATCAGGCTGTCAATATCAGGCTTAAAAAAAGTCCGGGGCGTCTTGATTATACATCATGGATACCCGACAGACTCAAAGCCAAGCCCTCAGGCAGTCGCTATAGGGCGATAAACGCCGGTAAACTGCCCGTCGTCGCCCGTATCGGGGAGCGCTCTGTTAGTCGGCATCCCCTGCACGCAAGCAATTTTTTGCTTTGCAGGAGGCACACACTCCCCATCTGGAGCGTAAATGCATCCTGCGGTAAAACAATAGTTAAAACGCTCGGACAGCACGCACCGATTCGGTTTCAATCTCGCTGCTTGGCACCTGAGCGCCATTACTGAAATCCTGAACCATGGAAAAGATATTGTTAGAGACACAGGAAGAAGACCAGTAACTGTCATCGCTAAAATCACCCAAGCCATGCTGTTTTAAATTCGTATACATCAGATTTAGTTCATCCATGCTTGGTAAAAACCAGTCGTCTTTGTTGCCGCCTCTGTAAATTTTACAAAGGTTCGCCGCATAGCTTCCGTCGGGGTACATCGCTACAATGAGGCGGGTATTCTCTTTTCCCATCCCGATACCGGTACCTGTGCCCGAAACTTCTGCACTATACGAGCCCCATGCTGCCGGGGCACAATTTTCCGGTGCGGCTTCCAGATAACGCCAGCCGTCGGAAAATTCGCCTTTGTCGAAGAATATCCGTCCCCCGCTGGGACCCAGACTGCCTACCTGATAGGTTCCGTCGGTTCCATTGTCGCATCCCGCAAGTGCCATCCCGAATATCAGCGCCATCGCCAACATTCCAAGAAAAAAACTTCTCTTTTTCATAATAACTCCTTTACCTGTTTCTGGTAAATTTTATTCAGCAACCCATACGGGCGCTTTCTCTTATCACCGCGTAAACGGTGTAAAATACAAGCTATGAGCCACGGCGACAAAGTCTTCCCCCTGCCCGAGATTGCTCCCGGGCAGCTACTTCTACAGGCGTAGCGGTGCTGTAGAATATGCGTACAAATAGAAGAGAATAGAGCTAAGTTTTGACTGTTTCTAGTTAAATCGTATGGG
>JAITNZ010000258.1 GCA_031290205.1 Spirochaetaceae bacterium | reverse complement strand
TATGTAACATCTATACCAATGCATACCAATTTAGTTCTTGACTAACTCTATATCTTATAGTAAAATAGAAGCATAGTTACCAATAGACGCTGAATGGTAGCAAGGGTTTATACGCAATTCTGAATTACTGTCAATCCCCCCGCGCCTATTCACAAAAATCCGCTCATACAATATGATTGTACAATGCCTAAGGAGCGATATATGTCGGATGCGGGAAAGTTTTATGAAATTGATAATCCGCCGGTAGACTACGCTGAATATGCGATGATAGAGGAGCGGGTGCAGGTGATTGACGGCGAGGTGTATGAGATGTCTTCGCCGACGGTTAATCACCAGAGCGCTGTCGGTGTATGTCATTCTCAATTACAAATACAGTTAAAAGGCAAAACGTGCAGGCCCTTCATCGCTCCGCTGGATGTCCGGCTTTTTTACAAAGAGGACAATTCCGATACCACCATCGTGCAGCCCGACGTGATGATAGTCTGCGATAAAAATAAAATTGACAGGGGCTTTATCAAGGGTGCCCCCGATTTTGTTCTCGAAGTCCTCTCCGAATCTACCCGAAGGATGGATATGCTCTACAAAACTAATATATACGCCAAAGCGGGTGTTAAGGAGTATTGGATTTTGGATGTCGAAACAAAGGTTTTGAACAAAGGCACACTTTCCGCTGACGGCAAATTTTTCAATTTTGAAATTATCGAGGCGTTGGGAACGATAGCATTGAACACGCTGAGCCTCTCGATTAATTTTGATGAGGTGTTTTTGGGGGAGGAGTGATATGTGTGGAATTTGCGGTTATATAGGACGGAAGCCCGCGCTGCCGGTGCTACTGGGCGCGTTGCAAAAAACTACCCGACCGCACGGCGCTCCATTTTTCGTCTTTCGATAAATTCGATAAATTTATTATATGAACTGTTGATCACCTGATCGGGGTGGATGTGCGCGTCATTAATGATGGAGAGGGCCTCTTTGAAGTTGCCGACACTCCGCCAGTAATGCGCGTCCGTGCCGCAGACTAATAGTGCGCCGTATTTGCAGGAGAGTTCCGCGACTTTACGACAGTTCGCCTCACTGCCCCGCCTGCTCACCAAAAATGAGCTGTTGTTAATTTCAAGCGCTTTGCGGTAACGGACGGCGGTCTTGACAACTTCTTCAATGTCAACGGGATAGGCCGGATTGCCCGGATGCGCTATCGCGTCAACAAGCGGATTAGCGATAATCGCAAGGAGGGCCTTGGTGTTTTCAGCCAAATCACGCGGCGGGAAACAAGACTCATGCAAACCGCACATTACAAAATCAAGGTGACGCACATAACGCGGGAGCAGGTCAACGCCGCCTTCATCATCAATCACGTTTAACTCAACACCGTGAAAAAGCCGCACGCCGTGGAGCTTTTCGGGGAGAACGCGCAAGTTGGCAAAATAATACGGATGGGGGGCGCCGCCCTGCAACGCCGGCCCGTGTTCGGTGAGTACAAAACCTTTCAGACGGCTCTTACGCGCCCCCTTCGCAAGCTCGTCAATGGTAGAATAAGCATGACCGGACGCAATAGAATGAGTGTGGGTATCAACAGCTATTTTCATATATCCTTAATTAGCAATTAGCAATTAGCAATGAAGAAGGGGGATTGGGAACGGGGGTTTTACTTCGGAGTATCAGTATATTTCAAATATACTACTAATACTCCGTTCAAAAATCTTTCCCGGTTCCCTGTTCCCTTTTACCTATCTCTTATACCGCATCGTTTGGAGTTTTGAATCTCCGCGCTCGACATCGGCCCAAAATTCTTTTTGCGCTTTTTCACGCAACGCTTTATAGAACGAGGCGACATCTTTCACCGGTGTGTCGTTGATTGCCGAAATAATGTCCCCCCGCTGGAGGTTAATCACCGCCGCCGGACTCTGCTCTATCACGCGGACAACCATCAGCCCGCTTATATTTTTGTCGAGCTTCATTTGAGTGCGCAACTCATCATCAATCGAATGAACATAGACGCCCGGCCAGAGTTTTTTATTCTGCGAGGCTACCTCGTTTGACCGCACCTCAATCTTCACTTTGAAATCCTGCGTGGCGCCATCCCGCACAGCGGTAAAGGTATGAGTCTCGCCGGGCTTCAGGTCGCCAACCGTTTGCATAAGGCGGTTGAGGTTCTGCATCTCTTTGCCGTCAACTTTGGTGATAAAATCGCCGGGCATAATTCCCGCCTTGTCGGCAGGCGAGTCGATAAAGACATCGGAGGCAAGCGCCCCGTGCAGCCCATCCAGTTGCAGGTCTTTCATCACCTGGTTGTCCCTGCTTATGTCCATTAGGCTCACGCCGAGCCAGCCGTCGTTTATTTCGCCTTTGCTGATGAAGTCCCCGATGGTGCGTTTCGCGTTGTTGATGGGGATGGAGAAGCCCAGTCCGACAGAGCCGCCGCCCGAACTTGACGCTATCCACATATTGACGCCGATGACCTCTCCGCGTATGTTGACCAGTGCGCCCCCTGAGTTACCCTGGTTTATCGAAGCGTCAGTCTGAATAAAGTCGTTGATGTTATTCCCCGGCCCGCCGGTGCGCCCGACCGCGCTGATTATCCCCATAGTAACAGAGGATGAGAAACCGAGCGGATTACCGACAGCGATAGCCCAATCGCCGACACGCGCCGCGTCCGAATCGCCTAGCACCGCGAGAGGAAACTTCTCGGACGAACTAAAAGACACCATCGCAAGGTCGCGCCGTTCGTCGCGCCCGACGAGTTTTGCGGGGAACTCCTTGCCCGTGTTGGTTTCTATCGCGATTTCATCAACCGCCTTGCCCTGTTCGTCGGTAACAACATGGTTGTTTGTCAAAACAAAATATGTATTGCCGTCCTGCCTAACGATGATGCCGGAACCGAGTCCCTGTGCGCGGTACTCCTGCCCCCTCTCCCCGTTACCGCCGTCCCCGCCACGCGGGCTGTTCGGGCCGAAGAAAAACTCCCAGGGGATTCCGTTAAAATTGGGAATCTGCTGTCTGCGGACGGAAACCGTTTTTAGTTGCACAACTGACGGAACAACCTTGTCGGCCACAGCCCTGAAAGCCCCCTGTACGCTCTCCGCTACGGCAAGAGAATCCGCCGGCACCACGATGTCGGCATTCTGGGCCTGCGCGGTCAGCTTCGTTGGCGACCCGCCGGAAGCCGAAGACGACCCGGTGCAGGAAAAGGTCAGAAACGCAAGGGCGAAGCCGAAAATAGCCCCAAACAGAACTAAATTAAAAATAAAAAACTTTTTCGATGAAAGATTTTTTGCCAAATCCATGATGATACTCCTCGTTATTGTACTTAAAATAGGCTCGTTACCTATACTAACAAAAAAAGTAACTTTTGAAAATAGTTACACCCCCACAGGGGGGTTTTGTCCGGCCTTCACAATGATAAGGGCGATTTTCGCGTCCCGCCAAAGTCTGCGCCCGCTAGGGCGTTGACGCATAGATGCCCCACGGCGTGGCGCGGAAGCTTTCTACCGCATACAATGTTGCAGACAGGATTTATCCTGTCTGTGCGCCCAGCCGCGGTGTAGCTTGGGGCGGTGTGTG
>JAITNZ010000182.1 GCA_031290205.1 Spirochaetaceae bacterium | reverse complement strand
AGAGAACGGGGTGCAGAACTTCTTGATTTATTATAGGAGAAATTATGACGGTAACATTCAAAATTGAAGATGGAGACGGCGCTGCCGTCGTGGCGGCGGACGGCGAGTCGATACTCGATGTGGCAAAACGTGCAGGGATTGCGATTGACGCGCCCTGCGGGGGCAGCGGAACTTGCGGGAAGTGTAAGATAAAGCTGCTTTCAGGCGAGATTGACGGCAGCGAAGAGCAGCACTTGGAAGCGGCGGAGCTGAAAGCCGGCTGGCGGCTCGCCTGTAGGTCAAAACCGAAAGGCGATGTGAGCGTGTTCATCCCCGCTTCGGCGCAGGCATTCCAGAGCCGCATCCGGATTACCGATTTTTCCGGCGCGCGGGAAAAAGCGGCGTTCGACAAGCTCCGAGCGGAATTGCGCGAGCTCTCCCTCGTCGGCGATTACGGCTTGAAGAGCATCCCCCTCGAGCTGGTCACCCCGACGATCGACGACGCGATGGCTGACCGCGAACGCCTCCTCCCCCTCCTCGCCGCGGCACTCGGCGCCGAAGAGCAAAAGATTGAGTGGACGCTCTTCGCGCTGCGGCGCCTCCCCCTTACCTTGCGGGCGCACGATTTCAAAATCGCCTGCATAGTCCGCGAAGACACCGACGGGCGCTTCAGCATCATCGATATTCTGCCGCAGGAGCACAAGCCGCTTACCGGACTCGCCATCGACATCGGCACGACGACGGTCTCGATGCTCCTCGTAAACCTCGAAACGGGCGACCCCTTGACGGCGGCGTCCGGCGGCAACGCGCAGATACGCTATGGGGCGGACGTTATCAACAGAATCATCGAGAGCGCCAAGCAGAAAGACCCCGAATTCGAAGGCGGCACCCCCGCCGTATCACAGAAAAACGGGCTCGAGCGCCTGCGGACGGCGATTATCGACGAGTGCCTGTCCCCCCTCGTCCGCCGCCTTGCCGTAAACGCAGGGCTCAATCCCCACGAGATTTACCGCGTCGCCGTCGCCGGCAACACGACGATGGCGCAGCTCTTTCTCGGTGTGCCGCCCGAATATCTCCGGCTCGAACCATACATCCCCCCGTTCTTTCACAGCGATGCCTTCAGCGCGGGCGAAATCGGGCTCCCCGTCCATCCGGCGGCGGAAGTCCTCCTCGCCCCTGCAGTCGGATCCTATGTCGGCGGCGACATCACGGCGGGCGTTTTCTCCGCCGGCTTCTACCGCAAGGACGCGCTCACCCTCTTCGTCGACCTCGGCACCAACGGTGAGCTGGTCTTCGGCAGCAGCGACTTCATGATGTCCTGCGCCTGTTCCGCCGGTCCCGCCTTCGAAGGCGGCGAAATATCCTGCGGCATGAGGGCGACCACGGGCGCCATCGAAGCCTGCCTGATTGACGAAAAAACCCAGGAGCCGAAACACACGATCATCGGCAACGAGGGGGGGGCAAAAGCCGCCGGACTTTGCGGGTCGGGGCTCATCGACATCATAGGCGAGCTCTTCCGCTGCGGAATCGTCAACTCGAAGGGAAAGTTCGTTGTCGAAGGAAAGCGCATCGTCAAGGATGAGTATGGCGGGCAGGGCTATGTCGTAGCCTGTGCCGCCGAGAGCGCTTCGGGGCGCGACCTCATCCTCAGCGAAACCGACATCGACAACTTTATCCGCGCGAAGGGGGCGATTTTTTCGGCAATCAGGACGATGCTTGCCATTACCGACATGCCCATTGACGCGATCGAGCAGGTCTACGTTGCCGGCGGCATAGGTAGCGGCATCGACATCGGCCACGCGATACTGATTGGGATGTTCCCCAAAATACCGGAAGACAAATATGTTTACATCGGAAACAGCTCGCTTTCCGGCGCTTACGCGATGCTCACATCACGGGGCGCGGCGGCGGAGGTAACGAATATCGGCAACAGCATGACCTACCTCGAACTGTCCTCCCACCCCTCCTACATGGACGAGTTCGTCGCAGCCTGCTTCCTCCCCCACACCGACGCGACCCTATTCGAATAGGGCTTGTAGGGAAATAGGGGAAATGATGAGTAGTTCGAGAGGAAAACCGGAGGCGGAGATTCGGGCGCAGCTTGCGGCGATAAAAGATATTATTGTCAAAACCATACCGGTCGAACAAATTTATTTGTTCGGCTCTTATGCTTACGGAACGCCTCACGATTATTCAGATCTTGATTTTTATGTTGTTATGAAAGACGACTCTCCGTATCAGGAACTTGATGCGGAGAGCTTGATTACCGATGCACTCTACGGACGGACATTAATACCCATAGACATTCTTGTTATAAAAAAAACAAAATTTGATTACCGGCGTTTTGCCGCCACTCTTGAGCGTGAAGTAGCCAATAAAGGGATGCTTTTATGAATCACCGTTTACCGCAGACTGAAAAAAAAGATTGGAAAGAAGTTCCGCTGGAACATTATACAGAGCTGTATGCACAGCTTGACCCGTTAGCGGCGGCGGCGCGTTGCAATATTGATTACGACACCGGTGAACAAAAATTCAGCATTCGCTTGATGGGGGCTGAGTATCGCCTCGCGTTTCCCGAATTCAAGATTGAGACTGAGGTCGGCGCCGACGATACGTCGATAAGCGAAAAAATTTTGTTGATGCGTTACTTATGTGAGGGGCGCTGGACGGCGCCTCGTGGGAAGCAGCTTTCCTATCGCGAGGTGCCCTGGGGGGAAGTGTATTTTAAGAGCTTTGAAGGGCGCTGCCTAGCCCGTTTTGCGCGCACTTTTGGCGCCGACCCCCAAAGTTTTAATCGCGTGATGGAAGCGGCGCCACTTAAAGCGGAAAAGATCCCCAAAAATGAGTTTGCCTACCGGTTTGAGTTTGCCTCGAACCTCTCCATGAGCCTCTTCCTCTGGCAAGCAGATGATGAGTTTCCCGCTTCGGCGCAGATACTCTTCGATGACAATGTGCCGGCAGCGTTTAGCGCGGAGGACATTGTCGTCGCAGGCGAAGTCGTCATCACAAGGCTGAAAGCCTTAGCCGCCGCACTCTGAGCGCCTGCTATGAACACGCCAAAAAAAATTGCGTTCACCGGCGGTGGGACGGGGGGGCATATATATCCCTCGCTGGCAGTCGCCGCCGCATTCAAAGAAAAACATGAGCCTCAAATTTTTTATATCGGCGCTTCGCGGGGCATGGACCGGGCAATCGTCGAAGATGCGAATCTGCCATTCTACGGAATATGCGCGGGGAAACTGCGCCGCTATGTTTCATTAAAAAATATTATCGACCTCTTTAAGATACTGATTGGATTTTTTCAGGCATTGAAAATTCTTGCAAAGGAAAGACCCGCGCTGCTCTTTTCTAAAGGCGGCTTCGTCAGCGTGCCGCCGGTGCTTGCCGCCGCCACACTAAAAATTCCCGTGTGGACCCACGAATCGGACTTTACTCCGGGATTAGCGACAAAAATAAACGCCCGCTTTGCAGAGCGAGTATTTACCGCCTACGAAAATACCGCGCTCTTTTTCCCTCCGGCGGGACGCTCAAAAATTATCTGCGTGGGCAACCCCGTGCGGGACGCTTTCAGAAACGCCGACGCAGAGCGCGGAAG
>JAITNZ010000206.1 GCA_031290205.1 Spirochaetaceae bacterium | reverse complement strand
CTGTGGACATTCTTCTTCGGCATTTTCAAATTGTCCGCGAATGGACGCGAATGTACAGGAATAATCATAAAATATCCTTACGAATTCGCCTTTTCTTCGCGTCCTTCGCAGATTTTTTTCCGCATCAATCCGCAAAATCTGCGGCTTTTCTTGATTTTTTATTTTAATGCGCTCGCCCTGTCGGTCCACTGCCAAACCGTTGCGTACAAAAAAATTCAAACATCAAACAACAGCGCTTCGTTCTTTTTGGGAGGGGTGGGCGGCGGGCTAGAGGCGGGGCGGGGGGAAATTGATTTGCGTTTTTTGACAGGGACATCGCCTGAAAGCGCCTTCTTCCATTGTAAGATGCTGTTGATTGCTTCGACCGGCGTGATGTTGTCTAAATCCAGCGCGGATAGTTCGTCAATCACCTGACGGAAAAGGGGGTTTTCTTTTTCCGCCGCTTCCGTTTTTGGCACTTCGCGCTCGTCGTTTTTCTGTTTCCCTTCGCGCTCCCTGTTATCGGCGGCAGCCTTTGCTTTCAGTTCGCTTAAATACAGCGCCGCCCGCTCCAGCACCGCAGTCGGGAGCCCGGCAAGACGGGCAACCTGCAAACCGTAAGAGTCCGCCGACGGACCCTCGACAAGTCGCCGTCTAAAAATAATCTGCCCCCCGCTTTCGTCGACTTCGAGCGAGCGGTTTACCAGACGCTCATGTTTCATGCCGACAAGTTCGTGGTAGTGCGTTGCGAAGAGGGTTCTGCACTGTATCCGCGTTAAAAGCTCGTCGCAGACAGAACGGGCAATCGAAAGCCCGTCGAGCGTGCCCGTGCCGCGCCCCACCTCGTCCATGATAACGAGGCTCATGTCTGTTGCGGTATTGAGGATGAAGGCGGTTTCATTCATCTCGACTAAAAAAGTTGATTCACCGCGGGCAAGGTTATCCTGCGCCCCCACGCGGCAAAAAATTCTGTCGGTGATGCCGATCTCCGCCTCAGATGCAGGCACGAAACTCCCCATCTGCGCCATGATGACGATCAACGCGCTCTGCCTGAGGTAGGTTGACTTCCCCGCCATGTTCGGTCCGGTAATCAGCGCAAAAATTTTTGCTCCCTTCCTTTCGGCAGAGCTAACCGGCGTCGGTGAACTGGTGCCTGTATTCTGAAGTGTTGCTTCCTGCATTGCCGACTCCGGCACCGGTGGCAAAGTGTCTGGCATCGCTGAAGCAAAAGTGTCTGGCACCGATGGCAAAGTGTCTGGCACTGCTGAAGCAAAAGTGTCTGGCGCTGCTGAAGCAAAAGAATCCGGCGTCGGCTCGGCGTCGAGGATTGTATCGTTTGGGATAAACTCGCCGCGAGGCAGCAGCGATTCGACAACGGGATGCCGCCCTTCGATGATGCGCAGCCGCTTTGTGCCGTTCACCTGCGGCTTGTTCCAACAGTGAATCGTGGCGGCGGCGGCAAGACCGGCGGCAACATCAATTTCGGCTATCCGGTGGGCGGCGGCATTCAGCTCCGGTATCAAAGCCGCCGCCGTGTCCCTCAGTTCGAGGAAGAGCGTGCGTTCAAGTTCGATGATTTTATCCTGAGCGCCGTTCATGTCCGATTCAAGTTCAATCAGGCGGTCGGTGGTAAAGCGCTCGCCGCCCAGTATGCCCTGCCTTCTGATAAAATGCGAGGGAACCTTCTCCTTGTGGACATTTGTTACCTCGAAAAAGTAGCCGATAAGCCTGTTATACTTGATTTTGAGGCTAGAAATGCCCGTATTCCGCCGTTCCTCCTCAAGATAAGCTTCCAAAAGCGATCTTCCATTATCACGCAACGAGTGCAGCCTGTCCAATTCCGCATGAAAGCCGTTTTTTATCAGCTTTCCTTCGCTTAAAAGGATGGAAGGCTCGTCGGCAAGCCCTCTTTCCAGGAGATCTTTAAGTCCGAGAAGCTTGATTCGTGCCGCCTCGTCGAAATTTCGCGCTTCATCCGACTCGAATTGTATTATCCAAGCCGCATTCACGCCGTCCCCCCCGCCTTCAATCTGTCCAAACTGAAAGAGGGCGTTCCTTAACGAAAGAAGATCCTTGCCATGAGACCTGCCCATAGCCAGCCGCGAGCATTGCCGCTCCAAATCGGGGGTGCGCCCGAGCGCCTCGCGGAGCGGCGTAAGCGCCGCCTGATGGTGATAAAAAATGTCTACAGCGGCAAGACGCGCCTCGATTTTTTCGAGCGAGCGCAGCGGGTGGGTAAGGCGTTGCTTGAAGAGCCGTCTACCCATCGCCGTCTTCGTCTCGTCCATCACGGCAAGCAGCGAGCACCTGACATCGCCGGAAATCATCGCCCTGACAAGTTCCAGATTCCTCTGGCTTGCCTCGTCAATGCCGACAGAATCCGCCTCGCGGTCGATACATATCCTTGATATATGCTTGAGGCGGGATTTTGCCGTCTCGTCAATGTAGTCGAGGAGCGCCCCTGCCGCAAGGATTTCGGGCGAACTGTCGTCAATGCCGAAGCCCTTGAGGTTCTCCGTACCGAATTGCCGCCGTAAACGCGCCTCGCTCTTCTGCCGGTCAAAGAGCCAATCCGTCCAGCGGTTCAAGAGGAGCCCGCTCCGTTCAAGCAACGCGCGGGACACTTCGGAGTTTTCTTTTATAAGTGATTCCTGCACGATGAGTTCTTTGAGGCTGAGGCGCTCAAGCTCCTCGCGCAAGCGCATGCCGCCGCCCTCCGCCGCAAACGAGGCGGCGTGGAAATCTCCGGTCGAAAGATCGATATAGGCAAACGAAAGCGCACCGGCGCATCGGCAGAGGCTGGCAAGGTAGTTCGGGTCGCCTTTTTCAAGCAGATCCTCGTCAACCGTTGTTCCCGGCGTGATAACCTCGACGACATCTCGCTCGATAAGCGACTTCCCCTTCTGCGCCCCGCCGAGTTGCTCGCAGATGGCGATTTTTTTCCCCGCCTTCAAGAGCCGCGCAATGTAGGAACGCGCCGAATGGAAGGGCACCCCGCACATCGGCAACCCGTTCCGGCTCGTCAGGGTAAGGTTTAAGAGCGCAGACACCTCAAGTGCGTCCTCGGCAAACATCTCGTAGAAGTCGCCAAGCCTAAAAAACAGCACATCTTCAGTATGTTTTTGCTTTATCCGCCTATACTGAGCAAGCATAGGTGAAATCTCAGTTTTGATTTTTTAACTCCGCTTTCCCCTACCTTACCGTATTAATTTTCCCCCGTCAAGGCTCCACAGGGTGTCGTGTGCAATTACGAATTCGAAAATTAACCACGAACGGCACGAACAAATCGCAACTACGCGGGCGACCGCATTAAGAATTTGTCCACAGGGGGAAGGCTTTCTCGGTCAGGGCGCGACCGCTACGCACACGCGCTCCTGCCATGCTCGTTACCGCGCACC
>JAITNZ010000171.1 GCA_031290205.1 Spirochaetaceae bacterium | reverse complement strand
CGGAAGACGAAATGAATATGAATAATGGTGGTAAACAAGGCAGAAATCATGAGAATTATGCGCAATTTGTTCGTGTGGTTCGTGCCGTTCGTGGTTAATTTTCGAATTCGTAATTGCTGAGTAAGGTTACTCTTTTTTCAAAAGCCGTGTAATGCGGATGAACCGGGGGAAGGCTTTCTGAAGTAGGCGCGTTGTTGTTAGGGCTTCACTGTCCGCCAGAAAACCCAACACCCACCCAATTGGTCGGGAAGCCCTCACGCACTTGAGCAGGGGGAAGGCTTTCTCGGGTACGCGGCACGAGTGCTACACACCCGCGCTGCCGCCATGCTCGTTACCGCGCACGTTTCTGTTAGGGCTTTGCTGTCAGCCAGAAAACCCAACACTCACCCAGTTCGTCCGGGAAGCCCTCACGCACTTGGGCTGTGGGGAATTATCCTGACGTAGCGGGCGGGGCGGGGAAGGCTTGCCAGAAAGTATCACTGGTAACAAACTTTAGTCGGCTACTGCCGACATGGTGTTATGCATTTCCTAAGTGGCAGTAAAAACGTCCGACGAGGAAACGTACTTGCTTAGGAAATGGGTGCCCACTTTCTGGCAAGCCTTCCCCGCCCCGCCCGTCCCCGCGATTAAAATCGCGGGGCGCCAGCACAAGTGCGGGAGTTGCTGAAGGGTTGACGGTACATGGGCTAATCAGTTAGCATAACTCTATGGAACTTACCAACGAACAGGGCATCTCTGACGCGGCGATACGGGAGGCGGTGCATCAATCGCTTGCGGGGCGGCGTATCAAGAAGGCGCTGCTCTTGCCGCCGGATTGTACGCGCGCTTTTTCGGGCGGGGGGAAGCTGGCGGCGCACTACTATCGGGCGCTCACCGAGGGCGCGGGCGCACTGGTGGACGTGATGCCCGCTGTGGGGACGCATTTCCCGATGACCCGCGCCGAATGCGAGAGCTTTTTTGAAGGCGCGATTCCCTTCGAGCGAGTGGTGCATCATTCTTGGCGCAGCGATGTCGAAAAGCTCGGCGAAGTGCCCGCCGATTTCGTGTCGCACGTTTCCGAAGGGCTCGTCAGCGAAAAGATTGATGTCGAAATCAATCGGCGCATCCTCGACCCCGCTTACGACATCATCATTTCGATAGGGCAGGTTGTGCCCCACGAAGTCGTCGGCATGGCGAACTATTCGAAGAATATTTTTGTCGGCTGCGGCGGGCACAGCATGATCAACTCGTCGCACATGCTCGGCGCGTTTTGGGGGGCAGAGCGCCTGATGGGTAAAGATTTTTCGCCCGTCCGCAAAGTTTTCGATTATGCCGAGGAACGCTTTCTCTCGAAACTCCCGATTCTCTATGTGCTTACCGTTACCACAGTCCGCGACGGCACACTCCTCATACACGGGCTCTATGCCGGTAGAGAGCGCGCTCTTTTCGAAAAAGCCGTCGCCCTCTCGCAGCAAAAGAACATCAGCTACGTTGACAAGCCGATTCAGCGGGCGCTCGTCTGGCTCGACCCGCACGAGTTCAGAAGCACTTGGTTGGGCAATAAAGCAATTTACCGGACACGGATGGCGCTTGCCGACGGAGGCGAGCTGTTCGTGCTTGCGCCGGGGCTGCGGCAGTTTGGCGAGGATGCAGAGAACGATGCGCTGATACGCCGCTACGGTTATCGAGGTCGGCTCAAAATCCTCGAACTCATCAAAACTGAGGCGGCGTTGCGGGAAAATCTTTCCGTTGCCGCCCACCTTATCCACGGTTCGAGCGACGGGAAGTTCAGCATCACCTACTGCACGGAACAGCTTAGCGAAGCGGAAGTGCGGGGCGTGGGATTCAACTACCTGCCCTTCGAGCAGGCGCGCGCGCGCTTCAAGCCCGAAACCTTACGCGATGGCTGGAACACGAGCGATGAGGGGGATATTTACTCTATCAGCAATCCCGCATTGGGGATGTGGGCGTTGCGCAAGTAGCGAAAAATCGTGCGCAATTTGCCCCTTGATAGCTCATCCGTTAATGCCGTCTACTATCCAGCCTTTTATCACATCAAATCTTTTTTTTGCGGCAGAGGGTACATCAACATGCGAGCCTGCAAAACTCTCCACTTCTATACCGGTAAGCGCGTAAATAAGTATCCCCTCGTCCAGCGCTTCAATAGAGAAATGAATGTTCAAGTTTTCTTTTTTTATCACGCTAAAAATAAGAAACGAAATATTTTCGATATTGCTAAGTGTATACGAAATAGATGAAGCACGAGAGTCGAGTTCGGAACGATAATAACAGGCGCCAAAATTGATGTCCTGGACACGGAATAAAATCTTTTCGTTTTGTGGAATACTTTGAGCCTGCGGCGGGTCGTCTATTGCCCGCTTGGTTTTAAGGTCGTCTATCCTGCTTACCTTCGTAAAAAGAGGGACGATTTTTCCCCGCGAAAATGAATGATACATCCTGCCTTCTAATGCCCTTGTTCTGCCGAGCGCGTTGTATATATCCAGCAGCGTCCGCCTTTCGCCGTTTTTGTGCGGTAGCACCATCAATGTTTCAAGAATATAGCTTGGCAATTTTCCGGCAATGTTTTTTCCAGAATATTTTACTTCATCTTTGGCTGCATCATTTACTAAATCCTCGACCGGATGAATCGTCCATGCATAGCTGTTATCGCTCTGCCGTGCGAGCGTGTTGTAGTATCCCTCTTCGGAGAATGCCGCCTCTCTCATTGTTGTCCCCGCATCGGGGAATATATCGTCGAAATTTTTTGCAAAGATACCGGCGCATACCGCTATCTGTAAAAACATAACAAGCAGAACTTTCATCTAGTAAGCGCCTTTGCCCGCGATGACGACGCTGATAGTTTTATGCAACACCCACAGGTCGAGCCATACAGACCAGTTTTGTATATAATAAGTATCGAATGAAACCCTGTCGGCATAATTCGTTTCCGACCTCCCCGAAACCTGCCAGAGCCCGGTAATGCCCGGTTTAACCGAAAAAATTCGCTTAAAGTCTTCGCCGTACTTGTTGATTTCGTCTTCCACAATCGGGCGGGGACCGACAAGGCTCATATCGCCTTTCAGCACATTGATAATTTGAGGGAATTCATCAAGGCTCGTCTTCCGTAGGAATTTTCCCAATCCAGTTACGCGTGGATCGTTTTTAATTTTTTGCGCCTCGTCCCATTCTTTACGCGCCGAAGGATTTTTTTCTAACAGTTCTTTTAATTTTTTATCCGCATCAAGCACCATCGTTCTAAATTTATAGGTAACAAATTGCTTCCCGTTAATACCCATTCGCTTGTGCCCGTATATAGCCGGTCCTGCCGATGTTATCTTTATTAAAAGCGCTATCAACAAGAGGATGGGAGTTATTATTATGCCGCCTATTACAACGATAGATATATCAATGAGGCGTTTTACAAAAAGGTTTGCCTGGCTTTTTAATTTCTGGCTTGTTGCTAAACCGAGTATCCCGTTGAAATCCCGCACGGAAATCCACGTTGTGGTAATGCCAAAAAAATCAGGTATAAGAATACTATGGCGGAACGCGGATACCGAATTGTTTACCAGATGAACTAAATCTTTTCGTTTGAGGTGCCCCATCGCCACGACAGCCATCTTCAAACCGGTAAGGCGGACAAGCTCCTGCCCCGCGTAGGTATCGTGCAGAATCGGGATGCCGCGGTATGCATCACCCGCATCGGCATCATCATCAAATATTAAAACAGGACGGTAGCCCAATGTTTTATCATCCACGAGTTTATCGGTGATCATCTTCCCCAATTCTCCCCCGCCGTAAATTACCGTGGCAATGCCGCCAAAACGGGATTTGCTTAGAAAAAACCGGAAGCCCGAGCGGCAGAAAAGGAAGACCGTTGTTGAAAAGAGGAAACTCAATGCCAAAGCAATGGTGATATAATCGAGCTCGCCGTCTTCGATGTATCGTGAAAATATAATGCCGCCGTGCGAAATGAACGAGCCGATACAGAGTAGGCGTAATTCTTCAGCGGGAGCAAGCGAGGTGCCCGGATAGAGCGAGAGCATCTGAAAGAGGAGTATGAACACCGGTATATAGGGCCAGTACGAAAGAAAAGACCTGAAGTTAATCGCGCTAAAGTCGTAGAGGTTGACCCAAAAAAAGCCTATGCCGATAGAGAGCATTATCGCAATCAAATCGGAAAAAATCATGATAAAATTAGTAAACGCGGAACTTGCCCCGCGGAACTTACTCTTATACCAGAGCGCGTATTCGTCCAGAGTCATGTTTTCATTATACCAGAAAAAATACCTTCAGCAACTCCCACGCTTGAGCTGCCCCCCGCGATTTTAATCGCGGGGACGGGCGGGGCGGGGAAGGCTTACCAGAAAGTGGGCACCCATTTCCTAAGCAAGTACGTTTCCTCGTCGGACGTTTTTACTGCAACTTAGGAAATGCATAACCGAATGTCGGCAGTAGCCGACTAAAGTTTGTTACCAGTGATACTTTCTGGCAAGCCTTCCCCGCCCCGCCCGCTACGTCAGCAAATTCCTCCACAGCCCAAGTGCGTGAGGGCTTCTCGACGAAGCTGGCTGGCGTTGGGGTTGCTGGCTGACAGTGAAGCCTAACAGTAGAGTGCGCGGCTACGTGGATGGCAGCGAGCGCGGGCGCGTAGCGCTCGTGCCGCTGACCGAGAAAGCCTTCCCCCGGTAAAGTGCGCGGTAACGAGCATGGCGGCAGCGCGGGCGCGTAGCGTTCGTGCGCCGACCGAGAAAGCCTTCCCCCAAGCCTTCCCCGCCCCCGCCTGATAAATGCGCACGAAAGGGCGTTGTTGCGACTAATCGTTCATGGCGTGGCGCAGAACAACCCAACACTGCACAATAATGCAGGTTCACCTTTAGGTGAGCCTGTGCGCCCCCGCTACGTTAGGATAATCCTCCACAGCCCAAGTGCGTGAGGGCTTTTCGGACGAATTGGGTTGGTGTTGGGGTTAACGGCTGACAGTGAAGCCCTAACAGAAACGTGCGCGGTAACGAGCATCACAGGAGCGCGGGGTATCAGACCATCAATGGGGATGAAAAATGGAAAATAAGCGGTAAACGCCATTCTCTTACCAAGGCACGGCATGAAAGCGCCTGTGGCGGAGAAAGAAATTTGTCCGCGAATTACACGAATTAACGCGAATGAATATACGGATATATAATCATTCATGATAATTCGCGTCAATTCGCGGATGCTATTCCTTGCCCCAAGTGTTTTGAAACAGGCGGTGCACTCCTAACAAATTTTATGACATCTGTTAGGGGTCTGGTGTTAAAGGGGTGCACTTCAAAATTCGGGGTAAATCAGGTAGGCGCTATGGAAATCTCCAGTATAAGGAGGGGGGAAGTCTCCCCCTACGCGCCGCAAAATTGCGTCGCTACCCCCTCTGCGATGCGCCGCCCCGCAACGCCCCGCTGGGGGGGCGAGGTGCCCCCCAGACCCCCCGTTAGCTATATAGGTATCACTTGAGAATTTACCCCGTTAAAGAAATATTCGGCAAGACTTTTCCGCGTATGTCCGTTATGCCGTCTGTGCCGCCGGGAATACCCGCGAAGTCGTACATTTCTGTGATGTCAATCGCGCCAGTAGCACCCATGCTGATAATCACTTGGGTAACCCCCGAGTCGGTAAGGACGTACTGAACAAGCTCCGCCCCGCCGACATAGCCAATTCCGAAAAGTTTGTAAACGCCTCCGTATGCGTTTAAGACGAAGCCGACTTTGCCCTTAGGGTTGTCAGCCCGTATCCACGCATCACTATAAATAAATGACCAACTTCCCGAGATAACTCCGCCGCCCTCGCATTTTATCGGGCGCTTCTCATCGGTGTACAAGCCGGAAATGCTTATGTTACGCTCGGGAACCGATGCGGTATCAGCGCTCACATTTAACGTAAGCCCGTTTTCAGGACACTCGTCCGTGGTATATGTCCCGCAATAGATCGAGTCAATAGACCTTTCTTCGGACATCGTGCAGGAAAAAAGCAACGCCCCCATAAGGAGGAGGAGCGCCGCCTTAAAAAAACGCTTTGTTATCACAGTTTTTCCCATACTCCCTTAAATATATCATTCAACTTGCCATGACCGGTGTCGAAGCTTGCCACGAATTGTGAGTTAGCAAAAGTCGCGTTCTCCTTCTTCGCATCTAGAGTAACCTTAAACTCAGCCGTAAAGATCGTTTTTAATGACAGTCCACCGATCCCTGTGTCTAGTTCCAAGTACAGCTTGCCATCTTCATACATGGCGTAGGCGGGTCCTGAACAAAATTGAACACCGTCGTCGTCTCCACTAAGGTACGCCGTCCATCTCGTCTTGGTAAATTCAATGGTGATTGTATCAAAATCTCCTGCGCCCGATGTTCCCTCCCAGTCTTTTTCCCACTCGCCGATGATGTCAACCGTGGGACGATCACTATCCCCTGTTCCGGTGGTATCCCCATTCACCACCTCCTTCGCGGCATCGGTTCCAGCTGCCTGTGTACACGCAGTAAACAGACCGAGCCCCCCGACGAACGCGATTAACATTCCCCAAAATAAAAGTTGCTTTTTCATAAAGAAATCTCCTCTGCGGTCTTCCCCGCCGCCTTTGTTTATAGCCCCCATACGGGCAAGCTCTTCTCCGCCGCAAAGCTACGCAAATTACAGCTTTTGAGCAATGACTTATTGTAAACTGAATTTAATTATATGTCAAGTAGGTTTGTGCGATTTTTTGGAAAAATTCAACAAATTGTGCGAAAATTTGCCCCTTCCCACACGAGCCGGAGGGCGTTGCAGGGCGCCAGAGGCGCTTTCATCCCTGATGAAACAGCCTCTTCACATACCTATCGCGGGTGAGGATTAAAAGGAAGATTCCCGCCGCCGCGAAAACGATAAACGAGCTGAGGAGGGGGAGCGCTTGCGTCCAGAGGCGCCCCTTCAAACTCAAGTGCGCTATCAAACGGCGGACGAGCGGCGAAACAAATATCAGCGGGATGCTTGCGGCGAGCGACACAGCGCCTATTTTGACGATGTACGCGAGAACGCCGCCCAGGAGCGCTCGTATCGCGATGTTTTTGTTGCGTTGTAAAAACCACAAGAGGCAAGCGGTGTTTACCAAGCCCGCCAGAGAAAGCGAGAGGGCGATGCCGCCGCCTTTCATCGGACCGGAGAGGGCGAAGGCGAGCGCGATGTTGACGGCAAACGAGAGGAGCCCGGCGAGGGTGGGCGAGACGGAATCGCTCTGCGCGTAGAAGGCGGGGGCGAGTATCCGGTTGAGGGCGATGAAGAACAAGCCGCTGATATGAAAGGTGAAGGCGTCCAGCGTGAGGGCGACGGATTCTTCATCAAACTTTCGGCTCTGGAAGAGCAGGCGGATGAGCGATTCGCCTTCAACAAGTGAAAAAAAGATGACGGGAATCGTGATGAGGGCGATAATCGCAATCGCATCGGAGAGTCGGCTATTGTATGCCGCCCAGTCGCCGGTTTTTGCTTTTTCGGCAAGTTCGGGGAGGAGGACGGTGCCTATCGAGACGGCGAAGATGCCGAGTATCAATTCCTGCAAGCGCAGCGAATACTGCAAGCTGGAGACGACGCCGCTCCCCGCATTGCCGGCAAGCGCGGTGGATACGAGGTCGTTGAGCTGATATGCCGCCATCCCGATGATCGTCGGTCCCACGAGGCGCAACACCTTTTTGGTGCCGCTGTTTCGCATTGCTCGTCCGAGCGGCGCCCACGAAAACGAAAACCCTCTTTTGATGACGAAGGGAAGCTGGACAGCCGCTTCGAGGAAGCCGCCGGCAAAAATGCCTATCGCCATCGCCCGCGCGGGGTTGCCGGTGAGGGGGCTGAGCAGCCACGCCGAGGCTATGGTAACGATGTTCAGCACGATGGGGGCGAAGGCTGAGGGGGCGAAGACGCGGACGCTGTTGAGGATGCCCTGAAAGAAGGCGGCTATCGAGATGAAGAGCAAAAAGGGAAACATTATCCGTGTGAGGAGCACGGTTTCGTCCATCTCGGTGATGCCGAATACGGGCATGATGAGGGGAGCGCAGAGGATGCCGAGCATGACGGCGATTGAGGCGAAGAACGAGAGGAATGTCCAGAAACAGCAGAGGAATTCCCGCGTTTCGCGGTGTTCGCCGGCAAGCAGGTATTCTTTGAAGGTGGGTATGAACGCGACGGCGATGGAGCCTTCGGCAAAAAGGCGGCGGAAGAGGTTCGGCAGCATGAACGCGATGGAAAAGGCGTCGGAGAGGGCGCCCGTGCCGAGCAATGCCGCTTTCGTCATCTCGCGCAAGAGCCCCAGCACGCGGGAGACCAACGTTAAAAGAGAAAGTGCGGAGCCTGAACGGAGAAGCGCGCGCCCGGTTGACATGCTTCATTCTTGCAAAAAGGGGAGGGTTTTGCAATACTTGGAAGAGCGCCGCGTAGCGGCGGGGGAACGGGGAAAAGGGAAAAGGGAAGAGGGAAGAGGGAAAAGGGAAAAGGGAAAAGGGGGTTTACTTCGGATTATAGTAATATTCCATGAGATATGCTGATATATCAAAGTAAAATCTTATCCATCCCCCATCCCCCATCCCCCTCTTCAAAATAGGAAACAGGTTTTGAGCTTGCGATATGCAAGAGGAGTGAGGAATTAGGAATGAACGAGGGCAATGAGCAGCGAAAAAAGATTTCTGAGTGTAATCTTTCCCCATTCCCCATCCCCCATTCCCCATCCCCCCTCTTCAAGAGGGAAAAAATACTACAGAGGCTCGCGCTCATCACCGGTAACGAGGGTATCGAGCGATTGGCGGGTAGCAAGGTGATGGTGTTCGGCTTAGGCGGCGTGGGAAGCTGGTGCGCGGAGGCGCTCGTCCGTTCAGGCGTGGGCGCACTTACGCTGGTTGATTCGGATACGGTCTGCGTGACGAACATAAACCGGCAGGCGCAGGCGACGACAAAAACCATCGGCGAATTCAAAGCTCGGGCGCTTCGCTCCCGCCTTTTGGAAATAAACCCTGGTTGCAGGATTAGCGCGCTGTGCCGTGTTTTTTCAGCGGAAAGCGCAAAAGAATTCGCGCTGGAAGATGCGGACTATATCATCGACGCAATCGACAGCCTCACCAACAAGCTGGATTTAATCGAGCGGAGCGCCGCTCTGCATAAAAAGCTATTCTCGTGCATGGGGATGGCGCAGAAGCTCGACCCCACGCAGATTAGAAGCGCCGATATATGGGAAACGTCGCGCTGCCCGCTCGCCCGCCTTGTCCGCAACGGTTTGCGGAAGCGGAATTTCACCGGGCGCTTGACCGTCGTCTACAGCAAAGAACGCCTCCCGATACGCGCTGAAGCCGCCGGCTCATGCGGCGCCGCCCGCTGCCTCTGTTCCGCAAAGAACCAAGCCGGCGCGCAGGAGTGGTGTTCCTCAAAAAAAATCATCAATGGCAGCGCCGTTACGGTAACGGCGACAGCCGGCATGATCCTCGCGAGTTTTGTGATAAATGATGTGCTATCAGAGCCCCCGCCCCCGCCCGTATAGCCGTTTATTGAAGAAAGCGCCGCCCCCGCAGGTGCTGCCCCCGCGCCGACACAGGCGGGGGGTGCAATTTATTGCGCCTTAGGCGCTGTTTATTTTTCTGGGTAAATTCCAAAAGTGTGATAATGCTCTATTGCTGACGAGGGGGGCGTTGCGGGGGGATACCCCCCGCAGAGGGGGTAGGGCGCAACGCAGTGCGCCCGTAGGGGG
>JAITNZ010000037.1 GCA_031290205.1 Spirochaetaceae bacterium | reverse complement strand
TACGGAGGCTCGCAACGAGCAAGGGCGCCGACGGCAAAGTGCGTGGTTAGGAGCATGGCGGCGAGCACTGGCGCGTAAGCGCTTGTGCCGCGTACCTGAGAAAGCCTTCCCCCTGTGGCTATCTGTGGACAAATTCTTAATGCGCTCGCCCTGGGGAGTAGCTGAAGGGGTATTGAAAAAAAAACGAAAATGCACTATTCAATGAGGCATGGCTGTAGGGAAAATAGCGATAATAGCCGTGTCGGAACGGGGGGCGAAGCTTGCGGCGCCGTTGAGCGTCTTGTTGCCGGGGGCGGAGGCGTTCGTCTTGGAAAAATATGCGGGAGCAGGGCAAACACCGTTTACGGATACGGGTGCACTTGCTGCATCACTGTGGAAGACGCATACGGGGATTATTTTTCTGTGTGCATCGGGTATTGCGGTGCGGGCAATCGCGCCTTTGGTGTCGTCAAAATATAGCGACCCCGCCGTCGTAGTCTGCGGGGATATCGGCGCTTTTTCAATATCGCTCCTTTCCGGGCACGAAGGCGGGGCAAATGCTCTTGCGGAACAAAGCTCCGTCTGCATAAACAGCATCAGGCTGAATGGCGCGCCCCTCGGTTCTGTGCCGGTTATCACGACCGCTTCGGAAGCGTCGCCCGCCGTCCTCCCCCGCAATCTCTTTGTCGGCATCGGCTGTAAACGGGGCGCGGCGTCGACGGCTATCACCGACTTTGTTCAAAAAACGTTTTTCGACCGGAACATTTCGCCGCTCCGCATCCGTGCAATCTGCACGATAGATATTAAGCGCGGCGAAGCAGGGCTGGAAGCCGCAGCGGAGGCGCTTGGTGTTCCACTGCTCTTTTTTAGCGCGGAAGAACTGAACGCTGCTACCGGGGATTTTTGTCCGTCGGAGTATGTTTTAAAAATTACCGGCACTGATAATGTATGCGAACGGGCGGCGGCGGCAGGCAGCGACGGACGGCTTATAGTGCCGAAGACAGCCTCAGACGGTATCACGCTTGCGGTATTTGAGCGGCAATGACATTTGTCATTGTTTCTACAAATCGTTAAATCAGAAATTATAATTCCATCATAAATATATGAGCCGCTTGTTTTGGTGGCGGCAAAATCAATCTTTTTGGAGTCTATGATGGACAAACACACAAGAAAAACCTCTACACGCTTTTTAGTACATCTCTACGCATCTTCGATTTTTCGTGTTCCGCAGGAAGCGGGGTGCCGGTCGAGCTTTACCATTCAGAAACGGCAACGAATCCTGCCGGGATTTTTCCCCCGTAGGATACGAACAATATTGATGCGCTGATTGTCATTGCGGAAACCGACGCAGGGGGCTAGGAAATTGGCGCCTGTGGCGCCGCCTAACCGCGCACTTTACCGTTAGGCTTTACTGTCCGGCAGAAAACGCGTAGCCCAGCCACTCGTCCGAAAAGCCCTCCCCGCCCGGTCCCCGCAAATAAAAATCGCGGGGGTAGCACAAGCGGGGAGTTACTGAAGGTATTGGAATTATTATTCAAACATTTTACAATAACAGTAAAATTATTCGGGGTGTAGCCTAGAGGCTAAGGCACTTGCTTTGGGAGCAAGGAATCGTGCGTTCGAATCGCACCACCCCGACAGAGCGGCAGGTGAGGGGAGATGATGGTGTGAAGATTTTATCGTGGAATGTAAATGGGATTCGCGCGGTGGAAAAACGCGATTTTACGAGCTGGCTTGCCCGTGAATCGCCTGATATCCTCTGCCTGCAGGAGACGAAGGCGGAGCCCGGGCAGCTTCCCGACAGCCTCAAAGCGCCGGCGGATAAAGACGGCTCGGTATACCGATCCTACTGGTCGAGCGCCAAGAAAAAAGGCTATTCCGGCGTTGCCATCTACACAAAGAATGAGCCTCTCGATGTGCAAAAATCAGGGATCGCGGAATTTGATGATGAGGGGCGCGTGTTACAGGCTGATTTTGGCAGCTTCATTATCATTTCGGCATATTTCCCCAACTCGCAGGATGCGGGGCTTAGGCTTGATTACAAGCTTGCCTTTTGCGAGGCGATGCTGCGGCTCTGCAAGGCTCATGTCAAGCGCGGCAGACACATTCTTTTGGCAGGTGACTATAATATCGCGCATCGACCCATCGACCTTGCCCGCCCGAAAGAAAATGAGGGGAATCCGGGCTATCTTCCCGAAGAACGTGCATGGATGGATACGTGGACCCAATCGGGTTTTAGCGACAGCTTTCGCCACCTTCACCCCCAAGATGAACAGCAGTATACTTGGTGGTCGTATCGGATGCACGCACGCGAAAGGAATGTCGGATGGCGGCTCGACTATCACTGTGTTGACGAGGGTTTTCTTTCGGTAGTGCGGAAATCGATTATACGGCAGGACGTTATGGGATCTGACCATTGCCCCATTGAAATCGAAATTAAGCTCTCTTGAATTATGATTGAATATCTTGTTGAGAATAATATTGATGACCGCTCAATTGACAAGGCGGTGCGCCTCCTCAAAAAAGGCGCTTTGGTTGCGCTCCCGACAGACACTACCTGGGTAGTGGTATGCTCGATGCAATCAAAAGAGGGTATAAAAAAAATGCGCCGCCTTTCAGGCGAACGCAACGAGCGGCACTTCACCCTCCTCTGCTCTGATATTTCTCAATTTGGTACTTTTTGCAGCATTGATAACGCGCGTTTTCGCTTAATAAAAAAATTATCTCCCGGACCCTATGTGTTTATTTTAAGGACGCTCCATGGGACGGATAAGATTTTAGGCTTGCGCCGCGCTGAGCTGGGGGTGCGTATTCCCGCTAATGCCGTGCCGTGTGCCGTAGTGCAGGCGCTTGGCGTTCCGCTCTATTCGATTACCGCAAAAAAATCAATGCCCGGCGCCCTAGGCGCTTTTATGCCTCGCCTTCAGTTTGAAAAAGGCGTTCATACAAACGGTAGCGATGCTTTTTTAGATGAAGAGAGCCGTGCTTCAGGCGGTGGTGAACTTCCCCCCATTCCCGAAGACGAGCTCTTTGAAGGGGGGTGGGAACTTGAAGCTATAGCTGAACTTGATTTAATTCTGGACACAGGCGATGAATCGCGGCGATCATTTTCAACAATACTTGATTTAACCGGTGACGAAGTAAAAGTAACTCGTCAGGGGGCGGGGGTTTTCCCATTATGAATTTCCCCCCAAAAAAAATAAACCGCCCTTCTCGTAGTGAAGGCAAGGCTGAAAGTGCATTAGGCACTGCCCGTGGCACTGGCGGAACGAAAAAACATAAGGTGCGATTCTTATCGCGGGCGCGTTTTTTTGTAACAACGCTTATTGTTTTGCAGATGGTATTCCTTGCCGTCCTGCTTACCGGTAGTTACCTGCATTTTCGTTATGCGGGATGGGTTTTACACATTATCAGTGTCATAGTGAGTCTGCAAATTTTTAATAAAACGAGCAAACCGGGTTTTAAGTTGACGTGGATTTTTTTAATACTTCTATTCCCGTTATTTGGCGGCATATTTTATGTTGTATTCTATCTTCAATCAAATCCGCGCAAGTATCGTCTGTTAATAGCGGAATATCAAAAGAAATGCAAGTTCTTTTTTAATCTGCCTGCAAACAAACTGAGTTTGCTGGAAGATGAACGATGTTACCGCATCTCGCGTTATTTGCAAAACTTCGTTGGTTTCCCTGTCTACACCAACACTCAGACCGAATATTTTTCATCGGGCGAAGCTTATTTTAAGCAGTTGATTCCCGAATTAGAAAAAGCGGAACAGTATATATTTCTTGAATCATTTATTATCGAAGACGGCATGATGTTTGATGCGATTTTTGAAGTGTTAGCAAGGAAGGCGGCTGCCGGACTTGATGTTCGTGTTATGTATGATGATTTAGGATGCTTTGCTACATTGCCGGATGATTTTGCCAAAACGCTTGAGTATGCGGGCATTAAATGTATCGTGTTTAATCCGTTTAAGCCGGTGTTATCTTCCTTGCAAAACAACCGGGACCACAGGAAAATTATTTCGATTGACGGGAAGACGGCGTTCACCGGCGGTGTTAATATTGGCGATGAATATATCAATGCATACGAAAAATACGGACACTGGAAAGATTCCGCGATTATGATTAAGGGGGATGCGGCATGGAGCTTAACGATGATTTTCCTGCGTTTGTGGAATTTGGAATCGCATTTACGAAAAAGATGGCAAGAAGATGATTATGCGTCATTCTTTCCATGGAAGGCTGCTTCGTGTCCGGTTGAAAGCGATGGTTTTGTGCAGCCTTATGCGGATAGCCCCATTGTAAAAGAGTATACATGCGAAAAAGTGTATCTTGAGATTATCAATTCCGCAAAAAAATATATTTATATAAACACTCCCTATCTTATACCCGATGAAGTTTTACTTTCCGCGTTAGTTCTGGCGGCAAAGTCGGGCTCTGATGTCCGCATCATTACACCGCACAGACCTGATAAGCCGCTCGTTCAGATGGTAGCCCGTTCCTATTACCGACGCTTGATACGGGGCGGCATTAAAATATACGAGTACTCGGCGGGGTTTAATCATTCAAAAACATTTGTCTCTGATGATATTATGGCAACAGTGGGAACCGCCAACCTCGATTTTAGAAGCCTCTGCCTCGATTATGAGTGCGCCGTTTTTATCTATAAAAACAACGCTATTCAAAAAATAAAAGACGATTTCCTTTCAACGCTCGATGTCTGTAAGCTGATGACGCTCAAAGATTGCGCACGCAACACTTTCTTCCGCCTAATACAGGATATAGTCCGCCTCTTTGCGCCGCTGATGTAAGGGGAAGGCTTTCTTGGTCAGGGAAGAGTTGTCTGGCTTAACTTTCATGCTATTTTCCATTACTATTACTCACAAACTTATTTTGAAAGGATGTATGTATGCTGGAAAACACCAATACTGAAGGGCTGGATTTTACCATTGAGGAACTGGGGAACCGGAATGTCCGTTCCCCGATTACGATGTCAAAGAAGGCGGGGGATTTTATCGCGAATTATGTCGGCGACGATGATTTCTTAATCTACGACACAAATGGGCACTTGGGGGAAAGCAAGGCGCTTGACCGGAGCCAGTTGCTCGAAAAAGCGGGACCGCGCGAGATGATTTATTTTATGCCGGAGCATGTCCATGCCGGCATCGTAACCTGCGGGGGGCTCTGCCCGGGCATAAACGACGTTATCCGCTCGATAGTGCGCTGCCTCTGGTATCATTACCGCGTGCGGCGTATCACGGGCATCAAATACGGCTACCGCGGCTTTCTGCCCGAATACGGCTTCTCGACGAAAGAGCTGACCTCGGAGTGGGTCGACAGCATCCATAAGATAGGCGGCACCGTGCTCGGCTCGTCGCGGGGCGGCGGCAAGGAGGTCGAAAAAATTGTCGACGCGATTGAACAGCTTAACCTCAACATACTCTTTACCATCGGCGGAGACGGCACGCAGCGGGGCAGCCTCGCCATCGCCGAAGAAATTGAGCGACGCAAGCTGAAAGTATCCTGCGTCGGCATCCCCAAGACGGTCGATAACGACTTTTCCTTCATCCAGCGCTCCTTCGGCTTCGATACGGCGGTGTCCCGCGCGGTGGAGGCGGTCGCCTCGGCGCACATGGAGGCGTCCTCGCAGCCGAACGGCATCGGGCTTGTCCGCCTGATGGGACGCGAGTCCGGCTTCCTTACCGTCTACACGGCGCTCGCCTCTCACGAGGTGAACTTTGTGCTGATACCTGAAGTGCCCTTCGACCTTGAAGGACCCAACGGCTTCTTCGAGCATCTGGAAAAACGCCTGAATGCGCGCCACCACGCGGTAATCCTCGTTGCCGAAGGCGCGCTGCAGGACAAGCTCTTAAAAGAGCAGAAATTTGACGCCGGCGGCAACCTTATCATGGCTGATGTGGGCGTCCACATCAAAGATGCAATCAACAAACACTTTAAGAGCATCGGCACGGAGATTACGCTGAAATATTTCGACCCCAGCTATCAGGTGCGCTCCGCCGTCGCCGTCCCCGTCGATTCGATATACTGCGACCGGCTGGGCAACGCCGCCGTCCACGCGGCTATGGCGGGCAAGACGAAGGTGGTCATCGGGCTGCTCCACGATGAGTTTGTCCACCTGCCGATAAAGGCGGCGGTCTCGCGGCGCAACCACGTAAATCCCGAATCGAGCCTCTGGCGAGACTGCCTCGACGCGACGCACCAACCAATTCTGATGACCAACGCCGCCGCAGGGATAAACTTCCGCGACGGGGGCATCTATAAGAAGCCTGACAGATGAGGGCATCGCCCTTTCCAAAGTGAAGGTAAGGCAGGAAGCGCCTAAGGCGCAAGAAGCCGGATAAATATGGGGGCAAAGGAGTTAGGGGTCAAACGAGGCTAGTTTAACTTTGGACACTAGGCTAGTATAAAGATACGCTGATTATTGGGACTCGGGGTTAGACAAGTGCCGCAGGCGCTTTCATGCTTTGCCTTTTGTCTGAGGGAGCGATTCAAGACAGAAGGCGGTGATCCATGCCGCGAAGAGAGGCGGAATAGTATGAGAAAATGGTATTCGGTATGCATAGTATGCTGCGCTCTGTTGTGTCCGCTTCCCCTGGTTGCCTCCGATTTATCCGGCACCCACGAGGCGCTCGTCGAGAATGCGGCGCCGACCGCAAAAGAGGCGCCCGATCAACAGATTGAGGGGCGCCCGCTTCGCACACGAGCGGAGGCGCTTCCTGAACGGATTAGCCGCCAACAAAAGGACCGGACGCGCGGCGAAAATTTGCCAACTTTGGCAGGCTTTGAACGGGAGGTGGTGCAGAGCGCCGTCAAACGCTGGTCGGCAAAGCCGCAACTTAGGTGGATTGAATCCTGCCTAAAAAACGGCGAGCCCTACCTTGCCTTTGTCCGCGCCGAAGTCGAGAAGCGCGCCCTCCCGCCTGACTTGGTATTCCTACCGCTCATCGAGTCCGGGTTTCTTCCCACCGCGAAGAGCGCTTCCGGCGCAAGCGGCTTATGGCAATTTATGCGAAACAGCATCTATCCCTATATGAAGATTGATGAATGGCGCGATGACCGGCGCGACTTTTGGAAGTCAACTAACGCGGCGCTTTCCAAATTGGAGGCGCACTACAAGGAGTTCGATGACTGGGCGCTTGCGCTTGCCGCCTACAATTCCGGGGCGGGCGCTGTCGGGCGGACGATAAAAACTGCGGGGATACGCGATTATTGGCTATTATCCGAAAAAAAGAAATTGAAAAACGAAAGCGTCCTTTATGTTCCTAAATTGATTGCTATTTCTTATATCATTTCAAATCCGAGGAAATATCAACTTGATATTTGTAAACCGGAAAAAGAATATTCATGGGTGCAGGTTGCCGTTGATAGACAGATAAACCTCCCGCTACTTGCCCGTTATGCCGAAATAGAGAGCGCCGATCTGCACAGGGCAAATAGCGAGCTGCTTACGTTGCTAACTCCTCCGGGTGAGTATCACCTTAAAATCCTGCGTAGCGATGAAGAGCGCGTGAAAGCGGTGCTGGAAAACCAAGATATCAAACTCCTCAATCATTACGTCCATACTGTCCGTACAGGCGATACGCTCTATGCGCTTGCCGATCATTATGGCGTGAGCTTGCAGAGTATACTCTCTGATAACGCAGGTCTACAAGCAGATAAAATAATGCCCGGCGATAAACTCATGATACCGGCGATAAGAGAGGTCGCGCCGTATCAAACAAGCAACACCGAAAAATCATTCGCCCATTGGAGCGGAACGTGGACGGTCAAAAACGGCGACACACTTTGGTCTATCGCTCGTTTCTACTCGATTACATCTGAAGAACTTAGGCAGGCAAACAATATGCCGCTTGATGCCGTTTTGAGTATCGGAAAGGTGTTGCGCGTGCCATGAGTATTTTTCCGCCATACCCCCTTCGTGATGGTATAGTGCGATTGTGTAAAAGTGATGCCGATATAGCAGCATATATTCACCCTCGTATAGACGAAGTTATCAATCAGCTTGAGAAATATATTGCTGAAATTGTATTGTTCAATCCTATATACGGTTTAGTGTCCTACAAAGAACAGGATGAGTTGATTATCCGCCACATTCTGGATTCGCTTGCCCCGCTTGGTATCCTTATCCGCGCATTACAGGAATTCTCCGCCGCGCCACAGTTTATAGCCGATGTAGGCTCCGGCGCGGGACTCCCCGGTATTCCCTTGGCTATTGCATTGCCAGACGCTAAATGGACGCTGATAGAAAAAATGCAGCGCCGCGCGGATTTTTTGCTGAACGTTACCGCGCTCCTCAAATTACACCAGGTAAGCGTGGAACCAAGCCCCGTCGAAAATACGGAAGGGTTTCGCTTCGACATGATATGTTTCCGGGCGTTTCAGCCCCTTAGTAGCGAACTGCTTAACCATGTATCCCGATTGTTAAAGAAAGGCGGCATCATAGCCGCTTACAAGGGCAAAGCTGAAAAAATACAACAAGAGCTAAGCCGCATTAAGAACGTGCCTGCGGAATACCGCGCTATCCGCTACACCGTCCCGTTCATGGATGAGGAACGACATATTATGTTAGGTAAAAAATATGGACATTGAATTGTTACAAGAGCGTGCGAGGATTATGCGTAACACCCGCAGATTTTTTGACGAGAGAAATTATCTAGAGCTTGATACGCCGCTGCTTTCACCCGATCTTATTCCCGAAACATGTTTGGAAGTTTTTGCCACCACGTATTGTCCTCCTGCGAACAGCGTCCGCAATACTGCTCGCGAATTGTACCTCATACCGTCACCTGAAATTTGGATGAAAAAAATCATTGCTAAAAAAAAAGTAAGCGTCTATCAGATTTGTAAATGCTTTCGTAATTGCGAATCTATAGGAAAAACACATAGCCCCGAATTCACCATGTTAGAATACTATACGATGGATGCCGGTTATCTAGACTCTTTGTCTATCACCGAAGCGCTGTTTAGCGCTCTCTTATCCGATAACAATCTTAAACAATTTCAAAACACAACAGAATTGGCGGAGCTTTCACCGCCATTCCTCCGCCTTACCATGGAAGACGCGTTTCGACGCTTCGCTGGTTTTAGCCTTGTCGAAGCTATCGAAAACGGCGTCCTCGAAGAACACGCGCACACACTTGGCATATATCCGCCTGTAGGAACGAGCGACACCGACTTATACAACTTGATTTTTATTCACGCTGTCGAACCGAATTTGCCACGAAATAAACCCGTCGCCTTGCTTGATTATCCGGCGATAGTCCCCTGCCTCGCAGAGTTAAACTACAGCACCGATAAGGCGGCGCTAACCCGCCAGCGTTGGGAGTTGTATCTCTGTGGGCTTGAAATAGCCAATTGTTATTCGGAAGAACGGGACGCCGCACAAGTTAAAAAATATTTTTTAGACGAGGGCGAATTAAAAAACAAAAACGCACTGGTAAAACACAACATAGATACTGATTATTGGAAAATATTCGATTCATTCCCCCGGTGTTCCGGTGTTGCGCTCGGTATGGACAGGCTGATTATGGCTTTAACGGGACGCAAAACAATAGATGCCGTCTTGTGCCGAAACTAATTCGTGCGCCCACTTCATAGTTAAGGCAAGTCTGAAAGCGCTACAGGCGCCGCCTCGAAGAAATAGAGGCGGGTGTTATATATGTTTAGAACTTCGCTAACAGTGCCATATTGAGTCAGCTTGCCTAGTCCATAGTATGTCCATTCTGGGAGGGGTCCGCCATAAAAGAGAAGATATGCTTTTTTCAAGTCCCTAACCCGTTCAATTTCTGATTTGCGCTTGGGGGAGTCTTCAAGCTCTGCCTGCAGCGCTCGCCAGGGACGCTGATTTTCGATTAACTCGGGGTTTAGCTTGCTTCTATCCATCCAATCGAATATAGTATCACCATAAACAATATTTGGATTTGATACATTGCCAATTCTATCGGCATCATAGCCATTTTTATACATCACAATATCGTTTGCGGCACGGTATGTATATAAATATTCACCATCTTGTATATTTTGCTGCACATATTGGATAAGCGGATTTGCTTCGTTATTTGCCATATACCAGCCCTTACCAAAATACTGAATGATAATACTGTGATTATCAATAAGAACGCCGGCTGAAACAAGCAAAACAAGTGTTGCCAATACCGGCACAACTATTTTGTCGAGAAATTGAAGCCTCTGAATATAAGAAACAACAGATTCCACGAAAATAACCGCATATATAATAATAAGCGCATAAGTAAAGTTATATAAACGTTGTTCAATAGGATACTTTCCAAAATGAGAAGCGACAATCAGTAAAAGTATTGCTATACCTATAACCTTGGTAATTCGATTTTTTTTAACGAAAGAAACAATAAAGCCGGCGACAAACAACACGATATAGGGGTATTTTAAGTATTCAAAACGGTCAAACAGGCTTACCACAAGATGGATATTGTTTTTTATTTTATCAGCTTGGAGGGTAAATATTTCAAAACGGTAATGCATCCAAAAAAACTGCATTGCGTGGGTATTTGCCACAGGCATAAGCCAAAGAATGGAATAGACGATCGCACAGATAAGGACAAGCGCACCCGATGCGGTAATTCTTATAATAGGATGTTTGTCTTTTTTGAAAAGTGCGTTCATGAATTCGTATATATATACCGCGCCGATAAAAAATAGCGCCGGACTGGAAAAAAGAACGATGATACAGTTCAATATCGTAAAGACCTGAATTTTTATGTTACCTTCGAGGTAGTAATAGTAGACAAGCAGAACAGCCAGAACAAAAAAAGTGTCCGCCATATAGGGCTTGAGCATATCGGCGTATACGATATACAAATTGAAAGTTGCCGTAAGGCACATCCCTAAGAAGGCGAATACCATATCCATCTTGAAAGCCTTGCGGAGGACTAAACCAGAGAAGGCTACCGTAGCGACATAAGCAAGGAGTGAAAAAATCCGCAATGCCGATTCGGAAGTGCCGAATACTAGGGTTATTGCTTTTACCGCAACTACAAATAATGCGGGGGCGGATTGGATGAACAAAAGCGGCGCGCCGAGCACTGTGCCCATCTGTCTGGTAATAATAGAAGCGGCGAGCATCGATTCATCTTCAAACAATGAACGCGGTGATACATCCATGTAGAGCCTTAGATAGAGTGCGTAAAGCATAATACCGGAAAAAATAACTATAAGAACGATAGGAAGATAGACCGCAGTTTTTTCAAAACGCAGCATGGTAAAAATAACAAGTCCATAGATAATCAGGTGGACGCCCGTTTTCCAAAACCGGCTTTCCAGAGCTGCCGCTGCAGTTTCGGCATGTTCCGCCCCGCCTGCAAATAGCTTGGCAAGGGCGGTGCGAATTTCGGGAAACATAAGCAGTATGCCTCCAAAAAAAGCGGCAATCGAAATAATTTTCAGAATCTTTTGTGTTTTTTGCGACAACAGCGCAGATTTTTTGAGTGCGCTTTTGCTTGCCTTCTGCGCCTTTTTTTTGGATTTCATTATGCAACTCCAAAAGCAGTATAACCCGCCTTAAACGATAGAGTCAAGACAGTATTGCTTGCGGAAAAAGCGTTTTTGCATTTTCGGCAACGATTATTTTGAGTTCTTCCCTGTTGGTATTTCTTAAAGCAGCCGCAGTTTTATATGTTTCGACTATCATTTCGGGTCGGCAGGTTTTTCCGCGGAACGGCGTTGGAGCCAAAAACGGGCAGTCGGTTTCGAGTAGGAGCCGCTCGGACGGAACGATTGCTACCGCCTCGCGCAAGTTGGCGGCGTTTTTATAGGTAAGGTTTCCCGCAAAAGAAATAAAGTAGTCCAAGCTTAGAAATTGCTTAAGCTCGTCGGTTCCATAAGAAAAACAATGAATGACGCCGCGCACATCGGGGAAACGGGAGAGCGTTTCGATTGTTTCATGCGGCGCATCGCGTGAATGAATGATGATGGGCAGCTTGAATCGTCTGGCAAGCTCGAGCTGGCACTCAAGCAGCTCGGTTTCCCCCGCCGGTGCGGAGGGGTTTTCACGCCGATCGTATCCGCACTCTCCAATAGCGGCGAGAAGCTCGCGAGGAGCGGCATTAAGCTGCGATTCAAGCACTGCGACTTTTTTGAGGGGCGCTTCCACGGCTTCTTTGTGTGGCCATATCCCACCGGCAAAGCGTACGTTGCTTAAATGTTTCAATTTTTCTATCCGCATGCCAAGGTCTGGGGGGTCTGTCCCTATGTCTAAAATAAATCCGAATTCCGATTCGGCAAGCTCGCTTAAGCAAGCTGCCTTTTCATCATCAATTTCGGAAAGCATCATAAGATGAGCATGGGTATCGGTAAGCCCCTGTAGAAAACAGTCTTTCATTTTATACTTATACTTTTAAGTTATTGATTTGTCAAGTTGCCACGGGTGCACGGGTGCACTTCCAAATTCGGGGTAAATCAGGCGGTCCTATCGTAATAATCCAGTATAAGGAGGGGGAAGTCTCCCCCTCGCCCGGTAACTGCGCCCGAAACGTTGAGGGCGTTGGGGGTTAATACAGCACGGCGTAGCGCCAGCAAAAACCACTGTTCAGAAAGCGGTATCAGCGCGCCGGGCGCACTGCGTTGCGCCCTACC
>JAITNZ010000017.1 GCA_031290205.1 Spirochaetaceae bacterium | reverse complement strand
TTCCGCCTGAATTATTGTAATAAAGGCTGCTTCCGCATTTAAAGGAGAGATCAAAAACATCAGAGGGCAAATTCGCACCCGTAACCGAATTGAAAAAATTCGCGAACGAAAAATCTTCTTCTTCGCCGAGTGAAATTTGTGCCAAGGCGGGCGTTCCGCCTGAAAGATAAAGCGCTCCGCTGCAAGAAACGCCGCCGAAAGAAGCGGACGCTTTTACCAGAATTTCAGTACTCGAATCGCTTTTTTCCGTTTCAAAAACATGTGTTATATTTAGGTACAGTTCTGTGAAAGTTATTCCCGCCATTGCTCCGCCGAATAGAGAGAGATGTTTGTCGTTGTTCATTACGCTTTCAACGAACAGCCGCTCTTCATCGACCGTCGCGGTTACCATGAATCCAAATTCATTCCCAAACAAATGCACACAGACTTTACCGTTTATCCAAAATGATTTCGCTTTGCCGAAAGTATACTTGAAAACCACTTCTGAAAATTCAAAGATTTTTAAAAGTTCAAAAGTCGGGAGTTTCGCCATAAATTCGGCGTTTTCAAAAGCGGTTTTACCTGTGGTTTCTCCGCTGAACACCGCAAGAAGGGCAAGTTTCCCATCCTCATTTTTCCCGCCTATTTTAATGAGATTGTTAAAAAGCCCCGCATGTATATCCGCCGTTATCCAAAAGCAAACGGCGTTTTTGACATTTGCGTTTTCAGATATACTCACCGGCATAAAATTTTGCGTTTCGGGGAAAATATCATTGATTGCGGATTTGCTGTCGTCGGCGAAGAAGATAAAAAATCCCGCGCCGTTTATTTCCAGTTCAAAGTTCGGCAAATCGCAGCCGAAAGAATTTTCCAAAAAACGAATGACATCAAGCGGGTGTTGTTCGTCCGCGATATTGGCATAGAAAATATACCCGCCTGTTCCCCCCGAGCATGTAATTTTAAGCGGAATAACGCCTGAATTTTTTGCGCCCGAAAGGCTTCCGTCCATAGGGAGGGAAAGGCTGCCTGTATTTTTTCCAAATTCAAGATTCGCGTAAAACGCTACCCGCATGATGTCTGCTCTTTACGTTATTGTTAAGTTCCTTTGCCCGCGGTCGAATCAGCGGGGGGCACGATTGGGGTCTCCTGCTTGGTTACACCGCCTTCGCTTACAACGACGCCGAGTTCTTTAACCACGTTTCCGATACCCGCGAGATCCAAGATTGATTTGGGCGGTTCGATGCCGACGTAATACTTGTCTTTCCCCGCGACATTCACATAAAGAACAGTCTGTTCATCAATTTCGCTGTCTGTTCCTTTAGTTTTTTGACTTACGCTGAATATGAACGGATTACTTTCATTAATTTCAGACGTGGGGATACTTAGATTTGCGGTGTACTCGGTGCTGTTTGCCTCGAATGTCAATAAAACAGAAATTTGCATAATATTGTCCTCCAAAAAATTAAATTAAAAAATGCCGAGATTCTCCAGATGTTTGAGATCCGTATCACCGGGAGGATGTACCGAAAAATAGTATCTGATATCGTCAAGCGTTATTGCGGGGTATATAGTATTCGCGGACAGATTAAACCGACGAATGTGTTCATTTGTAATGTTATCCCAATTAGTAACAATTATAGAATGATTTGAGCGCAACGTGTATGCATATTCGTTGATTCGACCTGCATCAAACTGCAGCAGCGGCGGATGAAATGTTAAATAGGCGGCGACAGTTCTTCGAAGTATAGGAGTAAATATATTTCCCGGCTGTATCACCGATAAACTAGTAGCAATATCAAAACAAACTCTCACAAATGCTGTGATAACTGCTATACGCGCAGTATGTTCACGTGCGGCTTCAGAGACTATAAACGCGAAATATTTGAGTGCGCTTTCTTTCTCACCGTCTCTAAATAGTGTAAAAAAATTGGCGATATTGGCGGTAATTTGATGATAGTAAGTATCTATAGTTTCGGTGGTATTAAGAGTACAATCACTATTGGTATATGGAACATCATCTGATTTAACGATAACCACATTCTGTATCCCGGGAATAACAGCCCCGACCATATAAAGCGCGCATTCGTTAAGAAAAAAATCAATAACATTAGGTGGACCCGCAGCCGGAGGCGTAACATTAGCACTTGTCATACAAAAAACTTGCACCTTTATATAGTGAGCCGGATTGGTAGAATCTAGATGATCCTTTGTTCTCCTAGCGGCGATTGTATCCCATGCGGCTATTAAAGCATTACACGCATTCGACATAGTTCTAATGTAGGTACTAGGCAACTGTGGGTTGGCACCAAGCGGATTCCTGAAATCCAAAACAGCATCCGGCTGACGAGCGACCATCGCGGCAGCGTGTTGAGCAAAATTTATTTGCGCCATATTTTTCTCCCTTTCTGAATTTTTTAAAAAAAGCGCCGCAGGACCTTAACAAAAATCACCGCGGTGCTCTCTGCCGTTTCAGATTAATATCATGCTTTACCGACGGAGCCGAAAAGTTCCGCCTTTTCCAGCATTTCTTTAGCGGATATGCGCATAATTTCAATTCCTTTCAAACTGTAAATTGATCGGCGCGGTTTTACCCGAAAGTAAAAAACACCCGCAGACATCCCCTGCTATTATATGCAGTTTCTGGAACACGTCAAGGTTGAAATGACAAAATTTTCTGAAAACTTACACCTAAAGTGGGCGTTTCTCAAAAAAAATGATACCGGCTCATTTTTTGCCGAACAACGCGCCTTGATGGAACTGAAGAAAAAACACGGTATCGTGAAGTAACCTAAAAACCGCGAGGCGGCCTTCTATACGCATCCTCCAGCCGTCAGGGTATATAAAAAACACGTCTCAAGCCTTCCGTCGCGTTCTACGGCCTTCCTGAAGCCTTTCAGGCCGTATTTTCGAGCCGTTGGGAGACGCACGTAGTATCCCCACCCAGAGCCGCGCCCTCCCGTTTAGTCTGTTGTTGTTTGGCGGCGGGGCAGGGGCGGCCTTCATTAGCGGTGTATGCCCGCCATATAATGAAAACTGTCCGGTAGTCTGTATAGACGAGAAACCGTATCACTTGCTCTGCGATGTGCGCGAACCATTGCCGTTAAAACCGGGACATACCGAAAAGGTCGATAACAGCTCCCGGCGTAACGGCTTGCCCGGAAACTCGAAACATACTTCACCCCCAAACATGGAAGCTGGCTGGACATCGCCAAACTTGAACTGTCCGCATTGGCGGCCCAGTGTCTGGGGACGCGCTGCATCAAGGTATTTTTGGTGGCAATTCACCACTGCCGATGCCCTACCAAACTCAAACGGCTCTATGTATTACTTTATTCTCGCGCTCCTACGAAGTGGAAGCGACGGGGTCGGCAAACTTCCAGCCTTCGGCTTCAAGTTGCTTGCGGTATTCTTTCCGGTGGGCTTCTCTGGCTTCCTGTGTCGGGTATTTGGCGGCAAGATCCGCCTTCCACTGCCGAACTTCCCGCATCACATCATCTACAAAAAAATCGTTATCGTTTCTCATGGCTTTTCCTCTTCCATCGCATATAAAATTTCTGGCGTCACTAAAAGCGGCGTCCAGAGTCCGTGTTTATCGTTGTATACCCGCGCCTTATCTTGGGCGGACGGTCCAAGATGGGTGCAGTTCCAGCTTAAAAGATAGTCTATCCGGCTCAAAACGCAATAGACAAGGTGAAAGCAGTCCCGCTTGGCTCTGTCGGGAATATCTAAAAGCGCTTGATAGGTGACGGCCAGAACGTCAATCCCCTCCGGTTCCGATAAAAGTTCTATACCTTTCACAAACTCAATGCGGCGCTTGGCGGCTTCCTTATCCCCTTTGCTGATTTCTTCGATCACCTCTTGGCTTATCCATAACCTAAATCTATCCCGTATCTTCCAAAATATTTCGGTCTGCGTCTTTCTTACCATGTTCAAAGCGTTAAAAGAAGGCTGCGCTGTGGCATAGCTGGGGATGGTGGTTTCAATGTAGACGCTTTTTTTCGCTTTCATGCTTTTCCTTGAAAGCCAACGCCCTTTAGGACGACGGCAGTCCTTTTCTTAATCGGCTTATTTTACCTTGACGTTAGTGGTAACGTCAACTTCTTACGGATTCGATGCCGGACGGCACGTTTACGGTGCGGGCGCAGAAACGGTATGCTGTACCGGAAACCTCCCCGGTTTTACCGGTTCCCTGCCGCTCGTTCATCGGCACGGCCTAATAGGAGAGCGGGTATCACTTGCGTTAGCCGTGGGGCGGACTACGCGGTGCGTGATGGGAAACCGCGCCTCTGGGTGGGCGAAGTACGCCCCGCTGCGGCGGGGCAGGGGCGGGGCGGCAGGGATGCCGCCTGGAACAGCCAAAAATGCCGGCATGGACGCCGGCATTTTTGGCTTCTTCTCAGCCCTCGACCACGGGGAGAGGGCTGCTCCTCCCCCTTTGAGCGGTTGATGAAGGGTTTGCGGGGGAGCGCGTAGCGCGGAGGAGCAAACCCACCAATTTTTGCTCTTCCAGTGGGGGAAGCCCCGCGGCGAGGGGGAGGGACAATGAAGGCCGCCCCTGCCCCACCGCCGAACTACAAGAGGCTAGACGGGAGGACGCGGCTCTGGGTGGGGATACTACGCGCGTCTCCCCACGGCTTAAAGGAGTAATGGTGACGAAAAATAAAAAAGCCGCTCTCCCGTTACTATTCACAGCTCCCTGATACGTCACTGAAAAATCCCAACAGAATAAGGGCTGAATCAGTCCGATAAATCGGCAGCCGTTTTATGGAGGCATATCTGTTTCATCCGGGCATTTT
>JAITNZ010000156.1 GCA_031290205.1 Spirochaetaceae bacterium | reverse complement strand
CGCAAAATTGCGTCGCTACCCCGCCCAATAATAGCACCCGATGGGTGTTGTTGCGGTTAATCGTTCATGGCGTGGCGCAGGACAAGTAAACTTTACGCCCCAAATGCAGGTTCACCTTTCGGTGAACCTGTGCGCCCTCTGCGGGGCGCCGCCCCGCAACGCCCCGCTGGGGGGGCGAGGTGCCTCCCCAGACCCCCCGTTATCATTATAGGTATCAATTTAGAATTTACCCCGAAAAATAAATTGCACCCTGTTTCATGATTTTGTTTGCCATGTGGCGAGATTTTATTTCGCCGTCCACAGGGAAACTGCGGTTACTTAGAGGATTGTACCAGATGTCATGGTCGCCTTTGCCATGTCGCTTGAAAATACAACCATGACGCTCAAGTTGTTCCCTAACAGGTTTTTCGTAGGAAGGCATCGGGCATAGGATTTTTCGCGGCGGCGGGGCAGGGTATCAGACCTCAAGTGGATGACGCCCTTTTCATACTGCAAGCAAGGTAGAAAGCGCCTGAGGCGCAATGAAGTTCAGATACGCCTCCGGGGGCTTGCCGTTTTCGACAAGGATTTCAGGAGCCGCGTGGCGACAGCGCGCAATGAGCGCGTCAAATGACCCTGACTCCAGCGCCAAAGGTATGTCGTCATTCTCGGCAACCCACACGCATGCTTCAGCATCCCAAGTCAATAACACCGTATATTCCGGCATTTTTATGCCTCCTTCGTTATCTTAGATAGAGTATACCTCATTTCCCGCATTCCTGTGTACCCGCCAATTTCTTAACCGAGCCGCTTGTGGTAGCCAGATCTAAACCTGCTTCAGCTGTTTGGACTGCTAACGCCCTCAGCATGGGCTGAAAGCGCCTAAGGCACACCGCGCTATGCCTTCGCCGTCAAGTCCGGCTAGGCTGAGGAGCTCCTCCCGCGTGCCGACCGCGTAAAACTGGTCGCCGGCATTCAGCGTGCGGATTTTCCCGCTCAGCTTTTTCCCCAACAAAAGATCGGCAATACATTCGCCTACGCCGCCACAACGGCAGCCTTCTTCAATAATATAAAAATGCTGATAGCCGCTTACGAGCGCGGCAAGATAATCCTCATCGAGCGGTTTCAAAAAGCGGAGGTTGTAGAGGTCGCAGCTTATCCCGCTTTCCGCCAGTAGCTCCGCCGCCCGCAGAGCCTGCGGGTAGAGGCTGCCGGTAAAAGCCAGACAGAGCGCACTTTTTTCGCCAGCCTCTCCGCCGCAGCCCCCCCCCTTCAACAGCACGCCGCGTCCCAGCTCGAGCGGGACGGCAAAAGCGGGATGCGGCTCTGGCAGCGGCGCTTTCGGGTAGCGGATCGCGCACGGGGAGGGCAAAGCAAGCGCCCAGTCGAGCATCAGGCTGAGTTCGCCCGCATCCGCAGGGGCGAGGAGCGTCATCTCGGGCACGGCGCGAAAGAGCGCGATGTCGAAAAGCCCCTGGTGCGTCTCGCCGTCTGCGCCGACAAAGCCCGCGCGGTCGAGGATGAAGACAACGGGCAGCTTCCCGATTGCCGTGTCGTGGATTATCGAGTCGACCGCACGCTGAATGAAAGTCGAATAGATCGCCACAACCGGACGAAACCCGCGGGCGGCAAGCGCGGCGGCAAAACTCACCGCATGAGCCTCGGCTATCCCCACGTCATAAAAACGGCGGGGGAACTCAGCATTAAAGCGGGAAAGCCCCGCGCCCCGCGCCATCGCCGCGCTGACGGCAAGGATTTTATCATTCCGCCGCGCCGCCGCCACGAGCGCCTCGCCGAAAGCGCGCGTCCACGAAGCGCCGCTTGCGGGAACCTTTCCCTCATCGCTGGAAAACGGCGGCACACTGTGGAAAGCGCCCGGGTCTTTTTCAGCAGCTTCATAGCCCCTGCCCTTCTGCGTGATGATATGCACGACGACAGGGCGCTCGAGCTTGCGGACATTGTTCAACACGCCAAGCAACTCGGCAAGATTGTGCCCGTCGATGGGACCAACATACTCAAATCCAAGATCGACAAAAAAATTATCATGATAGAAAACGGCTTTTACCGCCCGTTTCAAGCGCCTAACAGCGCGGTTAAGCCAGTTTCCGATGAGCGGTATCTTTTGGACGAGAGAATCGAAAGTCACGCGAAAAATCTGATACTTGCGCGTCATGCTCAGGCGGCTTAAATGTTTGGAAAGCCCGCCGACATTAGGGCTAATCGACATCCGGTTGTCGTTCAAAAGCACGATGAGGGGGAGGCGTAGCTGCCCCGCGTTGGAGAGCGCCTCGTAAGCAAGCCCGCCCGTCAAGGCGCCGTCCCCAATAAGCGCGATACAGCGCCCCGTGCCGCCGGACAAGGTTTCCGCCTCGAGAAAGCCAAGCGCCACAGAAATTGAGGTCGAGGCGTGCCCAGTATCGAAGGAATCATGCTCACTTTCCAGGCGACGTGGAAAACCCGCGATGCCGCCCTGCTGCCGCAATGTCGAAAATCGAGAAAACCTGCCCGTAAGGAGCTTGTGCGCATAACACTGATGCCCCACATCCCACACGATAGTATCTTTCGGAGAGTCAAAAACAGCGTGCAAGGCGACGGACAGCTCGACCACCCCTAAATTAGAAGAGAGATGCCCGCCGTTTTTCGCAACTGTTTCAATAATAATGCGCCGAATTTCGGCACAAAGCTTCGTTAAATCAGAAAGGTTAAGACTCGATAAATCGCGCGGACTCTTTATTTGCCCCAACAGCGATTCATTCCCGCTCACTATTTATTCTTATGCCTATTCTTTCTGAGTTTTTTCTTGCGCTTATGAGTCGCAATTTTTCTTAATTTGCGTTTTCTTCCGCAGGGCACTGAAAGTCTCCTTCTCGTAAAGTTGTTTTACGAGCGTAAATGTTATTCAGCAAAAAATCAAGCCCCCGCTACAGGGCGCCAGTATTGCCGATCAGGACACCGTAGTACCTGAAGGGTTTTTTACGGCAATCTGTCGTCAGCATGCCCATAGTCACCCGGATAATGCTGGTCAAAAAGTTTATTAACCGCTTCACAGCAGGCAGCTTCGAACGCTTCGTGGTTTTCGAGGAATTTTTCGCCTTCCTCAGTAAGGTGTGCCTTGCCGCCGCCTTTGCCGCCCTGCTGGCGTGCCACAACCTGATATTGCAGACATCCATCCAATGTGCGCAGAAGTTTCCAGCCCTTGCTGTATGATACCTGCATATCTTCACACGCCTTGCGGACATTACCGGTCTCTTTAATATACTTGATGAGTTTTATCATCCCCGGACCGCAAAAGGGCTCGCCATGCCCGCCCGGATGCGCTAAAAAAATCTTCGTTACCGGTCTAAAATCATTTTTCATTTTTTTGCTCGCCATTTTTTTGCTCGCCATAATATCAGTCATTACTTCTCTCATCTTTCCTTCTCCCGTTCGTTTTTTTTGCTCGCCATAGCATCAGTCATTACTTCCTTCATCTTTCCGTTCGCTCCAATACCCTCTGCGTGAATCGCCCTTCTCTTACTCAAGGCAAAGCATAAAAGCGCCTAAGGCGCTTTTTTTTGCTCGCCATAATATCAATCATTACTTCCTTCATCTTTCATCCTTCCGTTCGCTCCAACGCCCTCTGCGTGAATCGCCTTCTCTTACTCAACAAAGCATAAAAGCGCCTAAGGCGCCTCTTTTGCTAAAAGCGACTTGATAATTTTGTCGCGGTTATCCAAAATCGAACTGAGCGAAAGTCCCTGATGCAGGCGGGATATTGTCTGCGCAAAGAGCTTGGTAACATTCACGCTGTAATACCATTCCCGTTTGGGCAGTTCTTCGTGATACACGGCATTCGTCCCGATAATCCGGTAAAACAAGCCTTCCCGATACGCTTCGTCAAAAATCTGCAACGCCCCGCCCGAAAAAAGCGGAAGGCTAACCGCGCAGATTATTTTCTTCGCCTTGCCTTTCTCCTTCAAAAACTTCATCGCGTTAAGCAAGGTGCCGCCGGTGCCAAGCATGTCATCCGCCATAAATACCGTTTTGCCTTCAACATCTCCAAGCAACTTGATGTCCTTAATATTCGAGTCCGCCGCAGTCTTCGATACCTTCGAATAATCACGCTCCTTGTATATCATGGCAAGCGATTTATTAAGCGCGATGGCATAAAACTTATTGCGGTCGACAGCCCCCGTATCAGGAGCGACAACGACAAAATCTTCACTCAGCATGATCATCTTCGAAAGCGCGGTGATAATCTGATAGCTTGCGTGAAGGTTTTCAAAACTCAATATCGAAAACCCGTTGCCAATTTCCCGCGAATGTATATCCAGCGTGATGATGCGGTTCACACCGAGCCGCTCGAATATCATCCCCAGCCGACTCGCCGTCAGCGCTTCACGCCCCTCAGCCTTGTGCTGGCGGGAATACGGATAGACAGGCACAACGAGGGTAATCCGCCCCGCCCCGCTCCTCCGCGCCGCATCCACCATCACAAAAATCGCCGTCAAATGGTCGTTTATCGTCAGCGCTCTGGTAACAGTGCCTTCTTTATCGCTGAATTTAACCGGATGGCGGTTCTCGACATCCTGAACAATGTAGAGGTCCCGCCCGCGCACCGATTCAAGAATCTCCGACTTGATTTCGCCGTTGGAAAACATCGACCAGCGCGTTTTGACCCTGAAATGCGGCACATGGAGCTTCAAATCCTTGCTGTGCGGACAGACGCCCGACGAAGTAATCTCGTTGATAAAGTTAATCTGCTTCGTAACCTCATCGACGGGAAGGTTGTAGCGCCTCGCCATATCAGCGGAGGTCTTTTCAAAAATCTTATGATATTCATTTTTGAGATGAAAAATAAGCTGCTCGGCAAAAATATCGCCCCCCGGACAAGAGACAATGCCAAGATTTGCCGGATTCGAATAACTCATTGTAATTCCAGTATCACACACTCTCAAACAACTTTCAATACCTTCAGCAGCTCCCGCACTTCTGCTGCCCCGCGATTTTAATCGCGGGCACGGGCGGGGCGGGGAAGGCTCATCAGAAAACAGGCGCCCATTTCCTAAGCAAGTACTTTTCCTCATCGGACGCATTTTCTGCCACTTAGGAAAAGCAATTTCGAATGTCGGCGGTAGCCGACTAAAGTTTGTTACCAGCGAATTTTTCTGATGAACCGTCCCCGCCCCGCCCGCTCCGTGTAGGATTTTTTTCCCCAACACCCTAAGCGAGTGAGGGCTTTTCGGACGAAGGGGGAAAATAGGAAGAAGAAAGGGAGAAGGGGGGAGCCCCCCTACGCGCGCACGTTGTTGCGCGCTACCCCCTCTGCGGGGGAGTGCCCCCGCAACGCCCCCCCGGCTAAGTGCTACGGTTATTGCCTAACAGTAAAACGCGCGGTTAGGAGCGATTAAGTGCGGAACTTGCTGAAGGCTCTGCTGGGGTGCAATTTATTTTTCGGGGTAAATTCTAAAGTGATACCTATATTGCTAATGGGGGTAGCGACGCAATTTTGCGGCGCATATGGGGGGCTCCCCCCTCCTTATACTGGGGATTTCCATAGCGCTACCTAATGTACCACGAATTTTGAAGTGCACCCGCAGCTCAAGGGGGAGTTGCTGAAGGTGCAGGTTCAGGCTATAGTTTGATTGAGAATGATGGAAATGATAGTGGCGCATCTTGTTTTATTCGCGGAGTTTTTTAAGATAGGGCTCTTTGCCATAGGCGGAGGTTTAGCCACGCTTCCGTTTCTCTATGAACTTGCCGGAAACTACCCTTTGCAGGCGCTTTCCGCCGAGAGGATACCCGACATGCTCACCGTGGCACAGTTAGTGCCGGGGGCGATGGGGCTGAACCTTGCAGGCTATATCGGGATGCTCGTGTCAGTTCCCGCCGCCTACATAGCCGTTCTCGGCATCCTTACCCCGCAGATCACCGTTATGACGCTTGTTATTCGCATGTATGATTCGTTTAAGGCAAACAAGATAGTCAGGCGGATTTTTCTGGGGCTTACTCCGGCAGCGGCGGCTTTGCTTGGCGCGGCGGGCTTCCGTATATGGCGTTTAGCGCTGTACAATAGCGAGGCGCGGCAATGGTTCGAGTTCGTCCAGCCGCTTCCCGCCCTCATTTTTATCATTGCGTTTATCGTCATCCGCAAGGCAAAAAAAGTCCCCCTCGTCCTTCTTTTTGCCTGTGCAGGCATCGTGGGGATTATTCTGGGGCTATAAAAGCAGAGCATAAGATAGTAAAATCGAGTTGTAACTAACGTTTAGGAGAAATCTTGTAACTACTAAGTACACTCAGGATACCCTATTATCGCAAGAATTTTTTGATGTTATTCGCAGTGGGGATTAAAGCAAAAATCAATATTGAGGCTATAAGAATGTGCTGCATTGTAAATGTGCGGCTATTTTTTTTAGGAGAGTTTCAGTATGAAAATGTTAAAAATGTTAAAAAAACATCATCAAGCTTTGTCCGTGCTTTGCGCGGGGCTGCTGATGTTCGGCGGCTGCGATAACGCTTCGCAAGCCGATTCGCCCTTGCCGTCCACCGGTACGGCGCATATCGTGTTCGACAAGCCGGCAGCGCCGGAGGCTGCCATGCCTGAATTGACAGGCTTTGCAAAGTATAGACTCAACTTCGTGCACGAGGATGGGACGGAAGTAGAGCAGATTGTTCAGGAGGGGCAAAACACCAATGTTGACGTTCAATTAAAAGCGGGAAACTGGAGGCTTGACGGCTTAGGCTATGTGCATGCCGAGCTTCCCGCCGATGAATCCCCAAGTGACAGCTTAGCTGAGGGGGAAAGCGACGGACCGCTGAATAGCTTCGCTGATTTGGTGCAAACAGCCGAGGGCAGCGTGTGGGTCACGATAATGCCAGGTAAAGTGAGTACGGCGCACCTCATGTTGAATGAAAAGCTCAACGAAACTGAGGGACACGGAACCCTGCTCTGGGACATCAGTTTTCCTGCCTCAGTTGTAAGTGCGGAGCTGACGCTTTCACGGCTGGATGGCGCGGGGGAGTTTGTGCCGCCTTATGACGCCATAGACCTGGTAGTCGGCGCTGTCGCGGGGCGGTATGAAGGGCACGAACCCTTGCAGGCAGGCTTCTATCGCGCCGATATTACCTTTATCGGCGAACACGTTACCAAGAAACGGACATTTGTGGCGTATATCTTCCCGCGTTTTGAAACAAGTCTCCCGACAATCGACTGGAGGGAAGCGGATATACCGTCGTTGCAGTCCGAATCGGAAGGCGGTATCGTCATCGCTACTCTCGGCGCCCATGAAACGGCGGGAATGGAGATTAGCTTTGAGCCGACACCCTCGCAGGGTGGGGCGATAACGCTCGCCGTCGACGAAGCCGGCGACTATCCTACCCAGCTTGAGATAGAAGTGGCGTGGTTCGAGAGCATAATCTGCCTGCTTGACGGAGAAGAGATTGACGGAACCGCGGGGCATTTTATCATGGCGGAGGATCTTTCACCGGGGACTTACATCCTCACCATTATCGGGATAAACGGCGCTTACGCCCGTTCGACGGAAATACCGTTTATCGTTGAGAAATTCGATGTTGTTGCGAACAGCGCGGTAGCACTCGCGACGGCGCTGGGGGCGCTGGAGGAAAACACGCCGGAAACAGCTTACGCCGTCAAATTGAGCGGCATTAAACTTAATTCGAATAGTAGTACATCCAGCAACACCTTGCGCAACATGTATGACGCATTAACCCGTTATGTCAAGCTCGATTTGCGGGACTGCATCCCCTCCAACAACAGCGGCATCTACTGCAATGTTGCAGCAACGAATACGCTGGGAAAGCTGTATGTTGTGTCCGTCCGCCTCGGCGCAACGATTACCATTATCTCTACCAACGCCTTTTTAGGCTGCACGAATCTGGAAGCAATCACGCTTGGCAGTGTCCCACCCACATTGGGCAACAACGCGCTTCCTTCCGGCGCTCCCTTCGCCGCTATTTACGTCCCGGCAAGCGCCTTGGAAACGTATCAGACGACCACTGTGTCCGGCTGGAGCGATGCGTTAAAAGCTCTGGTTCAAACAATCCCGTAGCTCTGCTACAGGATTTCGGATAAACAGGAATCGTATATGAACAACCCTGCGGGGTTGTTCATCGTGGCAAAACAAAATTATTAACGGTATAAACTGCCTCTTTATAAAATAAAAACTTATCAGTATTAGTCAACCACCACCACCAAAGTGGACAAACAACAAAAAAAGACCTCATAGTGAAATCGTTGCTTGTTACCTTCATTATTCGCATCCTCCGCGCCTCTGCGTGAGGCTTCTTCCTAAATAATCTTATACGGAGTCACAAGGACACAGAGAAGCATTAGAATTATACAACGAATTACATGATTTAGACACCCTAATTTTTGCGGAGTGAGGGTTTAACGCCGGAGTAGTAACTTCATTTTTTATTTCGATAGAGGCGCTTAGCCCAGATACGCTTCCTGGATTGAGGGGTCGCTGATGAGGTCGCAAGCGTGTCCGCTTTTGATGATCACGCCTGTTTCGAGGACATAGGCGCGGTTCGCAATGCTGAGCGCTTGGTAGGCGTTTTGTTCGACGAGGAGTACCGTCGTACCGGCGGCGTTTATTCGCTTGATGATCGCAAAAATCTCGTCAACGAGAATCGGGGCAAGCCCCATCGACGGCTCGTCGAGGAGGAGGAGCGCTGGGCGCGCCATCAGGGAGCGCGCCATCGCCAGCATCTGCTGTTCGCCGCCGGAGAGGGTGCCGGCAAACTGCTTCATCCGCTCTTTAAGGCGTGGGAACATGGTATATGCCATCTCCAAATCAGCATTTATTGCCCCGTCGGTACGGCTGTAGGCGCCCATTTCGAGGTTGTCCTTGACGCTTAAGTTTGCAAAAATACGCCTGCCTTCGGGAACTTGGGCGAGCCCGAGCGACACTATCCGGTGGGATGCCATGGTGCTAATGTCTCTGCCGTTAAACCAGACGCTCCCTGAACTCTTTTTCACGATGCCCGACACGCCGTGCAGCGTGGTCGTTTTCCCCGCGCCGTTTGCGCCGATAAGCGTGATGATCTCGCCCTGCTTCACCTCGAATGATATACCGTGCAGCGCTTCGATATTCCCGTATTTGATTTTAAGATTATTGACAGCGAGCATGGGTTTAGCGGCGGCGGATTGCGGAACTTCGCTCCGCTCATGCTTGATACTCATGTCCGCCTCGTGCGCGTGCGCTTGAGCGTGCATATCGCCAAGGTAGGCTTTGATGACGGCGGGATTACGCTTGATTTCATCAGGGAAGCCTTCGGCGATGACCCGTCCGTAATCCAGCACTAAGAGGCGCTCGCAGATACCCATCACGAGGCGCATATCATGCTCGATGAGGAGTATCGTCAGATGAAAGTCGCGGCGAATGGCGGCGATGAGCTTCATCAAATCGGCGGTCTCCTGCGGATTCATACCGGCAGCCGGTTCGTCGAGGAGGAGCAGCGCGGGGTCCGAAGCGAGCGCGCGTACGATTTCGAGCTTCCGCTGTTCGCCGTAGGGCAGATTTTTGGCAAGCTCATCCCGTTTGTCGGCAATCTTAAAGAGGGCGAGGAGCTCCTCTGCGCGCGCGTTCATGCGTGCCTCATCCTTGCGGAATCGGGGCAGGCGGAAGAGCGCGTCGAGGGGGTTTTCGACGCGGGACTTATGCAAGGCGATGAGGACATTTTCGCGGACGCTCAAATTACCGAAGAGCCTAATATTCTGAAACGTGCGCGCGATGCCTATTTTGTTGAGCGCGGCGGGCGATTTCCTGCCGATGCTATTAATCGCGCCTGCTCTGCTCCAAAAGGAGATTTCGCCGGCGCTGGGCGTATAGACGCCGGAGAGCATATTAAAAATCGTCGTTTTCCCGGCGCCGTTCGGACCTATCAAACCGGCAAGCTCGCCCTGCCGCAGTTCGCAGGAAAAATCGCTTACCGCCCGCAACCCGCCAAAAACAATCGAGATCCCCGACGCTTTCAAAATTATGTTACTTTCTTTCATCAATAAACCGCCTCTCTCAAAAAGTAGCAATAAACCTGCAGTCGCCGCTGGGACTGCGAGCGCCGTTCGCAAGGGCATACAAGTGCCTCAGGCACCCTCATCAATATATTGCTTCTCTCAAAAAGTAGCAATAAACCTGCGGTCGCCGTTGGGACTGCGGTCGCCGTTCGCAAGGGCATAAAAGTGCCTAAGGCACCCTCAGGCACCCTAAGGCTGCGGCGCTACGGTACTAATCCAGTAAAGAAGGGGGAAGTATCCCCCTACGCGCGCACGCTGTTGCGCGCTACCCTCTCTGCGGGGGGATACCCCCCGCAACGCCCCCCACCCCAAGCTGGGGCATTGCGAGCGGACAGTGAAGCCCAACAGCAGTGCGCGGCTACGAGCATGTCGGCGAGCGCTGGCGCTTGTGCTGCCGACCGATAAAGCCTTCCCCCGATGCCTTCAGAATAATGTTACTTTCTTTCATCAATATATTGCTTCTCTCAAAAAGCAGCAATAAACCTGCGGTCGCCGTTGGGACTGCGAGCGCCGTTCGCAAGGGCATAAAAGTGCCTAAGGCACCCTCATCAATATATTGCTTCTCTCAAAAAGCAGCAATAAACCTGCGGACGCCGTTGGGACTGCGAGCGCCGTTCGCAAGGGCATACAAGTGCCTCAGGCACCCTAAGGCACCCTCGCTAACACCAGTTCTTTTTTGAGGATAGCGCTTAACTGCTGCCAATTGTAATAGGTGTAAATCCACGATGAGGCTTCCGCCCAGTCTGCGCCGAGCGAGCCGTTATCCCGCATTGTGTTGATTTCGTCGGGGAACGGCAATGTCTCCGCCGCTTTTTTCGGGAAAAGGCGCTCCTCCCACCATGCCTCAAACTCATCTTGGTTTGCAAAGGCGGGCGCGCCGTTTTCGCCAGCCGCTGTTTTCATCCAATCGCAGATGAACAGGATACGTTCGTTACGGTTTTGCAGCTCTTCCAGCGCCCGTTCTCTGATAAGGCGGGTATTTTCGCGCCGAATTTTCCCACCTATCACCGAAGAAGTCGCAATATCGCCGAGCATCGTAAAAGTAAAATTATCCGCGCCAAGTGCCCTCAGCCTCCCGTTGCCTGCCGCTTCTAGCTCAAACTCATTCCAACCGCCGTAATTTCCCGCCAGAAAGGACACCCGCTTAATCGAAAAAATCCCGTTCGCCTGAGGCGGCGCCCCGTAAAAGGCAAGATAGGGAATCTCCGGCGTGGAAAACAAAATTTCCTTGGTTCCGTCCTTTTGCGTAATATTCTGAAGCCGTAGTCCGCTTTCAGCGTTAAGCGGTACCCATTCAGATTCCGTTTTGTACGCAAAAACACTCCCGTCAAGCAAGCGCCCCGTACGTTCAACCAAGCTTGTCGTAGAGCCGCAGGAAAGCAGCAAGGCGCACACCAAGGGAATTGCCAACAATTTTTTCATCACCACCAGAGTATAGCGCAATTCTCCGTTTGCGTTAAGGGCGCGATTTTCCAAACACATCTCGCATTGCGCGATGACGATTTCGATAGCATTTTCCTCACCATCCGGCGGGTATTAATATTATTGAAGATATTAGTGCCCCCTAAAGAAATATTTGATAAATTTCTTGAAATATTTCTTACTAAAATAAAAAATCCCCGCAGCAAGCTGCGGGGTATTAAACCCCACTGCGAATAAATTACTTATCGAAAATTCATTAAGAGAAAAATAGATATGCCACAAAACGCTTTTCCTAAGGGCACAACAACAAACATGAATTGATTTTGAGATGGCGGCAAAGCATGGAAGCGTTAAACTGGAGGAGTTTATTTGCAAAGTGTTGCCCGAATTGCAGATGGGCGCATGCTGGTGCGCCGATGGAAGCGGATGCTACCGCAGTGGATATTCATTCCACCCTCAAAAGCAAGGGTCGTATCTGCGACGACATGGACATTCTTATCGCCGCTTTTTGCAAAACTTACGGGCTGACTTTGGTCGCCAACAACACCAGACACATCGAAAACATATCCGGTCTCTCGCTGGTTGACTGGTCTGTGTAAACTTGGAATAGTAGCAGCTACCTTTTTCCAAACGGTAGCAGCTACTATTCCGGCATCGGGCGCGTAGTTTGTGGCGGCGATGGTTACAAGTCTTCAGGAGCCGCGAAACTCAATGTTTTTGACGACTTGATTTCCCAGTGATTTGTCCTGAAAGTTTTCAGGGTGTTTGGGCTTCATTCGCAAAAGCTGTTCGCGCGAAAGTTCTGGACAATCCTCAGTATAGATAATTGGGGATTGCTTAATTTTTTCCCAACGATCTGCCGTCAAGCGATTTGATGTTATCATAATAAAGGGCACGTCTAATAACTAGTATCCCGTCACTATTCAAATAGTGGGTAAAGCCTATGAAGTTTTATTCGCGCGTCTTCTGTGGAAAATCTCCAGTTGATTTTCTTCGCGGTTTCATTTCGCGCGACATTCCATA
>JAITNZ010000178.1 GCA_031290205.1 Spirochaetaceae bacterium | reverse complement strand
CGGCGGTGCTGGGGGGAAGTCGACCCCTCGCCCGATAATTGCACCCGAACCGGTGAGGGTGTTTACGCAATTAATCTAGCACGGCGTAGCGCCAGCGAAAGCCGCTGTTCAGAAGGCGTGATCAGCGCGCCGCGCCGTAAAATTGCGCCACAGACCGAGAAAGCCTTCCCCGTTCCCTGCTTTTCGTTCGTGTCGTTCGTGAGGTTAGTGGTTGAATTCGGAACGTCCGGCAGGGGGAGTTGCAGAAGATGGTCCTTTTCTGCTACAATAAACCATGCAAATTGAAGAAATGGCGGCGCCGCTTGCGGGGGAAAATCCCGCCGGGGAAAATCTGGAGTATGATACGGCGTATATGGAATTGGAAGCGCTTGCGTCGGGGGCGCCGGGGACGCAGATTGGCGAGGCATCTACCGCCGCGCAGGAGCCTGACTGGCGGAAGCTCAACGAAAACTGCCTTGAGCTCTGGAAGAAGACCCGCGACTTGCGGGTTGCCTCCTACCTCCTCGTCTCCGAGACGGTGCTGAGGGGGCTACAGGGCTTTATTCCGGCGTTCAAGTTGCTCATCTTTTTGGTTTCCGATATGTGGGAGAGCTTCTATCCACGCCTTGACCCTGAATACGATAACAGTCCGGTCGAGCGAATCAACATACTCGCCATGCTGTCGCCGGATTCGGGCGCGATAAACGACCCGGTGATGTTCCTTTCGCATTTACGGGAGACGCGCCTCGTTCCGTCGCTTCATTATACCCTGCGCGATCTGATGATAGCATCAGGCGAGATCGAAGTGTCCGGCGAGAAAGCCTTCGACGCGAACCTGCTGAGGGCAGAGATGATGAACGTCCCGATAACGGAAATCCAGGAAGCGCTGGCTCTTGCCCGTGAAGGGAAAGAGCTTATCGCGGCGCTCTGCGAGGCGATGAACGGCAAGATGGAGGACGGTTCCATCCTAACCTTGAATTCGCTGTCTCGCGAAGTAAATCGGCTTCTGGGCTTTTATGATAATCAACTGAAGAGTTTTGGACCTACCGCTGGTGGCGCTACGGCATCGGCGGATGGGCAGGGTGCTGACGACAGCGTTGCGCCGGAGGGGGGCTTGCAAAATATTTCCGCAGGCAGTATCATGGCGTATCAGGCGAGGACACGGGCGGATGCCCTCCTTTTATTAAAAAAAGGCGCCGAATATTTTCAGAGGCAGGAGCCGAACAGTCCGATTCCCTTACTCGTCAACCGCGCGTTGCGGTTTTCGGATATGAATTTTCTGGACTTAATAGAAGATATGATGCCGGATGCGCTTTCGCGCGGACGGGATATCTTGGGCATCAAGCCCGAGGAACAACAAAACGGAGGTCAATAATGGCTGCGGATATCAACGCGCAAAAGTTTATTGCGAAGAATCGCGCTCCCCGCGTTCAAATCGAATACGATCTTGAGCTAAACGGGGCGCAGAAAAAGGTTAATCTGCCTTTTGTAATGGGGGTTATGTCGGATCTTTCCGGTAAGCCGCTCGAGCCGCTCCCGAGGGTCGAAGAGCGCGAGATGCTCGAAATCGATGCCGAAAACTTCAACGATCGCATGAAGGCGGTGAAGCCGCATGTTGCGTTCGCCGTCCCCAATACCCTGAGCGGAGAAGGCAACCTTGCCGTCGATATGACATTCGAAAATATGGATGATTTTTCACCCGCCGCCGTTGCATCGAAGGTAGACGGGTTAAAACAGTTGATGGAAGCCCGTCAGCAGCTTGCCAATCTGCTTTCCTACATGGACGGCAAAGCGGGCGCGGAAGAGCTGCTCAACAAGGTGCTGAAGGACCCCGCCCTGCTGAAAGCGCTCGCCGCCAAAGCCAAGGAAGCGGAGCCTGCGGCGGCGGCAGACGCTCCGGCGCCGGAAGCACCGGAAGAAAAGAAATAAGGAGATACCCATGGCTGAAGCACAGGAACAAAAGAATGCCCTTGATCCCGCATCGTTGGAGATGTCGGAATTCGAGAAGTTGCTTAATCAGGAATTCAAACCAAAGTCGGAGGAAGCGGATAGCGCGGTAAAAGGCGCCGTCAAAACGCTGGTTGAACAGGCTGTTGGGAATGCGGCGCTTGTTTCCACCGACGCGATCAAGACGATAGAAGGCATCATCGCCGAGCTTGATAAAAAGCTATCCGAGCAGGTAAATCTGATCATCCATCACCAAGATTTTTCCAAACTGGAGGGAACGTGGCGCGGGCTTGATTACTTGGTAAGCAACACGACGACCGGAGACCAGATGAAGATAAGGGTGATGAATGTCTCGAAAACCGAAATCGGCAAGACCTTGAAGTGGTTCAAGGGAACTGCGTGGGACCAGAGCCCGCTTTTCAAGAAATTGTATGAAAACGAATACGGCACGGCGGGCGGCGAGCCTTACGGCGCCCTCATCGGCGATTATTACTTTAATCAGACGCCGCCGGACATTGAAGTGTTAAAGGGCATGGCGCAGATTGCCGCCGCGTCCCACATGCCGTTTATTTCGGCAGCCGACCCGACGATAATGAACATTGATTCGTGGCAGGAGCTTTCCAATCCCCGCGATATTTCCAAGATTTTTTCGATGCCCGAATATGCCGGATGGCGCTCGTTCCGCGAATCGGACAACAGCCGCTATGTGGCGCTGACCCTTCCCCGTGTGTTAAGCCGGACGCCTTACGGGGCAAAGTCCAATCCTGTCGAAGAATTCAATTTTGAGGAGGATACCGGCAGCGGCTCCACCGAAAAGTATAACTGGATGAACGCCGCCTACTCGATGGGCGCGAACATCAACCGGTCGTTTTCCACCTACGGCTGGTGCGCCAATATACGCGGCGTCGAATCTGGCGGCGCCGTGCAGGGTTTGCCGACGCATACCTTCCCCACCGACGACGGCGGCATGGCGATGAAATGCCCCACCGAAGTGGCAATCACCGACCGGCGAGAGGCGGAGTTGTCGAAAAACGGCTTTCTCCCGCTCATTCACTGGAAGAATACCGATTATGCGGTGTTTATGGGCGGGCAGACCGTCAATAAACCGGCGGAATACGACAGTCCCGACGCGACGGCAAACGCAAGCCTTTCGGCGCGGCTCCCGTACATCTTCGCAACCTGCCGCTTCGCTCACTTTTTAAAGTGCATAGTCCGCGACAAAGTCGGCTCGTTTAAGGAGCGTGAAGACATGGAGCGCTGGCTTTCCAACTGGATTGCAGGCTACGTTACCGGCGACCCGAATGCATCGGAAGAGGTCAAGGCAAAGTATCCGCTTGCCGAGGCAAAGGTCGAGGTCGAGCCGGTCGAGGGGCAGCCCGGATATTACAACGCCCGTTTCTATCTGCGTCCGCACTATCAATTGGAAGGGCTCACCGCTTCGTTGCGCTTGGTTACCAAGGTGCCGGCGAAGTAATGATGGACTCCCTTGGTGTTGAAAGTAACTCATGTTACGCGATACTAAGGGGGAAAATATATAATGCAAAAAATTGTAATATTTGGAGGGGTGATGGTAATAAATCAGTGTAAGAAAAAAAAACTTACCCACTGATTAAAAAATCAGCGGAAAATAAATGAAGCGAAACGCCCTTTTCTTAGTGAAGGCGAGGGCAGAAAGCGCCAGAGGCGCATTGCTATAGGAGGCAAAAAAATGGCAAGTGCATATTTTATTCAACTGGACGGTATCGAAGGTTTATCCGGCGATAAGGCACACGAAAAATGGGTCGAAGTGATTTCTTTTAGCCATGGCGCTCATCAGAACGTCTCGATTGAAAGGGGCGGCGATGTAGCGGGACGGGGGCAGTTTTTCCCCTTTGAGTTTTCCCACGCTGTGGACAAGGCGACGCCGAAACTCCAGCAGTATTGCGTGTCGGGGCAGAAGATTGCCAAGGCGCAGTTCCAGTTTAGCCGCGTAATCGCCGGTGCATCGACACCCGTCTACGAGGTTATCCTCGAGAATTGCCGCATAGCCGAGACGAAGGTGGACACACTGAACGCCGGTGGCGAAGACCCGCTTTCCAAGCAGCCTGTCGAGACGGTCAAGCTGGTTGCGGGAAAGATCACCTGGAAAGTTGTGCCGATTAAACCGGACGGCTCGAAAGACGGCGCGATTGAAGCATCCTTCGATCAGATTGCTAATGCTTAGTTAGTTAGTGTCTGACGATAGCATTCAACGTTTAGGATATAAGGCTAAAGAGGAAGCTCGATACAAGCCTTATATCCTCAAACGTTTAACTGATTATGACCCTTCGGTAAAAAAAGAGACGGAGACGGGCGCTATCACCCTGCGGCAGGTGCGGGAGGATGTGCTTGAAAATGTCGAAATGCTCTTTACATCGAGGGCGCACCTTTCGGAGGTGGAGCTTAAAGACGATAGGGAGCTTATCAGCTCGGTTTTAGGTTTTGGCATCACCGATTATTGCGGGATGTCATTTTCCGACACTCAGCGGGAATTATTAAAGAGGCATATTGCCGAGCAGCTTGCCTTTTTTGAGCCCCGGCTCGACCCTAGTTCGATAAGCGTTGAGTTCGTTCACGAGGAGGATAATCCGGCTTTTTTGATGGAATTCAAAATCAGCGGGGTCATTCGTTTTGGGCAGATTAGCGAGGAGCTTCTCTTTGTTTCAAAACTCAACCTCGAAACCGGCGGGGCGGAGATTACTTCTTTAAAGGAATAGCGGCGGGCGATGGATATACTGGATTATTACCGCGACAATCTCCACTACATTCGCGCTCTTGGCGCGGAGTTTGCCGCCGAGTTCCCCAAAATAGCCGGACGCCTCAGCCTATCCGACTTTGAATGTGAAGACCCCTACATCGAAAGGCTGCTCGAAGGAACCGCATTCCTCTCGGCGCGCATCGAAAAAAAACTCGACGAAGGGTATCACAATTTTCTTGAATCAATCTTAAATGCTATTGCACCCAGCAGCCTCTACCCCATCCCTTCCGGCGCTGTTCTGGAATTGATATTGAACCCCGGCGCCGCCGAGTCGCTTAAAGGGCTGCCGCTCCCCGGCGGGACGGTTTTTGAGGCGCTTATACCGACGATTAACACCCTCTGCCGTTTTTCCAGCACTCAAGATATGCCGCTTGCCGCCCTGTCGCTTGCCGAAGCGCAGTATCTTTCGCGCGATATATCGGCGCTTGATATTCCGAATAATAGTGCGCTTGCTGCCTTGCGCCTTAAATTAAGTGCGGCGGGAAACGAGCCCTTAAGCCCCTTGGATAAACTCGTGTTTTTTGTGAATATGCCCGACGCGGATGCTTCCATTTTGCAGCGCCAGATAATAAGCGATTCGATAGGAATATTTTACCGCTACGAGGCTGATGCGCCGTTTACCGAAGCGAACGGCGTTAGCTTTGATATTCCGCTTGATTTTGGCGGGAAATTTTTACAGGAAGAACTGAACAACAACATGAGGGCGCTCCGCCTCTTACAGAATTTCCTTGCATATCCGGCTTTCTTTAAGTTCATTTCGATTGAAAACCTTGCCCCCCTCTTTATCAACACAAAATCATCTATCGAGTTTGTCATCCTCTTCAAGCGGAAAGAAATGCCGCTGGCTAATATAAAATCCAGTTCGTTAAAGTTAAACTGCGTGCCGGTATTAAACCTCTTTACCAAACGATCCGACCGCGTCGCTGTCGAACACGAAAAGTTCGAATATCATATTGTGCCGGATAAAACCGCCCCCCGTGATTACGAAGTGCTCAATATCCGCCGACTGGAATTTTTTAATGAACGAAACGAAACCTTATTTTTCGCGTCCAATTTTTATAATGAGGATCTGTTGAAGGGCGCGGAAACACGGAACTTTTTTAGCTCGCGTCGGCGCAAAACTCTTTTTGACAAGAAGGGATCGCAGCGCAGTTCCTATCGGGGAACCGAATTGTTTGTATCATTTTCGGCGGAAGACCCGAAAGCGGCGGCAATCTATCAATTTGCCGCAGACATGGTCTGTTCAAACCGCGACCTGCCGTTGCTCCTCAATCCCGAAACGATTTTGAGCGCCACCGCCGCGCCCGTCCAGAGCGCCTCTTTTATCGCCTCGCCTTCACGACCCAAGCCGCCCCTCGTTGAACGAGGTAACAATGCGGATTATGCGAAACTCAGCCATATCGTGCGTAATATGTCGTCGATGTTATGGCAGGATGGCGACCTTCCACTTGTAATGTTGAAGGACATCATTCAAACTTATCGGCTGCGTTCGGATGAGGAAATGGAACGCATCGGCGCAGGTGTCATCAAACTTGAAGCAGAGCCTTCAACGTTCCGCTTTATCGAACACGGCGTGTTATTTTTTGAAAGCGGCTGGGACATCCGTTTTACACTCGACGAAACGGCTTATGCCGGAGTGGGCTTCTATATATTCGGCTATCTGACCGGCGAAATGTTAAAGGAATGGATGCCCGTCAATACCTTAGCCCATATTAGTTTTTGGACTGTGCAATCGGGACAGGTCGCGGAATGGAAGACATTCGAAGACTCATAACGCGGGCATCCGGCGCGTTGCGGACGGGGAAGAGCGCTCCTGATTTTTGGGGACTTACCCGCGCACTCGAGAATGCCAAACCCTCGATGCCCCGTTTTGGACACGCGAAACATCCGGCGGAAGAGAACGTCCGTTTTGGGCAGATGCCCTTCCTTCATTTTCCGGGCGCTGATATAGCCGATGTCCTGATAGGCGGACCCCGCGAAGCCGAGGCGACGATCATTCAGTATTTTTTCGGGCTTTTGGGCGTCAATGGTCCGATGCCGCTGGAGTTTACCAACTATGTCTTTCAACGCTCGCACAACGAATTTGATCATACGTGGCGGCGTTTCCTCGATATAATTCATCACCGGATGACGATGTTTTTCTACCGCTCGGACGCGATGTATCAGCAGAGCATCAGTTTTGACCGGCACGAAGACGACCCTTTCAGCGCTATCATCAAGAGTCTGGCGGGAGTGTCACCCGATGAAAAAGTTGAAAAGAACCGCCAGATTATCACCCTGAATTTTGCGCGGCAGCTTTCTTTTGTCGTCCGCAATAAATCCAACATGGAGGATATGCTCCGGCAGCTCCTCGGCGCCCGGCTTACCGTGCGCGATTTCGTGCCGTCCAGACACGATATACCCCATGATTGCCGCGCCGTTTTAGGCAACAGGCGCACGGCTCGGCTCGGCGTGAATATGCAAATCGGACGGCGCTTTAAGAGCCGCTCCCAGCGTTTTGAAATCCATATTGGTCCCATTGATTTTTATTTTTACCAGAATATAGTCTCCGGTTTTACCGGTCTTGATATGCTAACCCGTGCGGTGAAACATTTTCTCGACCGCCCCCTCGAGTATAATCTTGTATTCAAACTGAACAGCGCCACCATCCCGCAGGCGCGACTCGGCTTCGATTGGGCTGACACCGGCGCAGATGCCGCCCAACTCGGCTACACATGCTGGATAGGCTCCTTCACCCAAAAAGAAACCGTCCTGGTACTCGACTCCTCCCAACTCTCCGCCACAGGCGCTTTCTGCCCCTCGCCTTTAGTCTGAGCAAGAGCATGATGGCTGATGGATGAGGAGTCGCACCCTGCCGCCAAGGAGCCGACTGCCGGTGATTTTCGACTCGATACCTTTGCCGGTTGCGTTATCAAGACTGATGCTCACATCATGCGGGCGGACAAAGAGCGAAAGGTCATCGGGCACTCCGTCAGCTTTTTTATCAAAACTCAGTTCGCCCTTCTCGACGCGCGCGTGAAACAGATTGACGTTGCCGAGAAAGCCGTAGACAAAGGGATTCGCCGGATGTTCGTAGACACTTTCAGGGCTGCCCACCTGTTCGATTTTTCCCTTGTTGAGTATCACGATAGAATCGGAAACTTCGAGGGCTTCTTCCTGGTCGTGTGTAACAAAGATGCTGGTGATATGAATCTTATAGCCGTGAAATTGAGGAAGCGAACCGGCTTACTCACACTGTTAAGCTAGGATCTGACCAATTGGGTGAATTTGCTATGGATTAGCTACTTTCTTATTCGCAAGAAATTGGTTAATAATTGTTCTATCGGACACCGAATATATGGCATTTGTATCATCGGATCATCCCATAATAAATTGCAAAATTCATCAATTATATTAAATTGATGTATTAGCGGCAAATGTTTAATATCGTTAAATGATTTTAACAACACATTTATGTCTTTGACAAATATTTCAAGAGCGTAACCGAATGCGTGATAGTCATGGAGATCTTTTATACGACGTTTGCCGAACATATTCTCTACTAATATAGCCTCTAAAAGAAATCGCAGTAAAAAACAGCCCGCATAGTACTTGCCCTCATCAAAAGCGGTTTTATAATACTCTTGTATTTTCCGGCACACATTATTTGAGCCATCCAAAGAAGATACTAATTCTTTTGCTCTTAGCCACGGTAAAAAGAACTTTTTGCTGTTTGGTAGCTTGATTTCAATCTCTTTTATTAATGATTCTGATTCTGGTGATTTACTAGCTGTTTGATTGAAATAGAATAAACATTTTGCAATTAAAAAATTATATTTTATGCTATCATCATATCCAAATGTTGTATCATAGAATTCTTCTGGATTTCGATTGCTAATCAGCATGTTTATTACATCTACTGTTATTTTCTCAAATTCATCATTTGCTAGTAAATTTAATTCGTTGAATGTTTTTTTTGTGTTTCTTATCAGGAATATAGCAATTAGGCGATAAACTATTACAGATTGTTTATCGTTATGAAAATACTTAAGTATAGGTTCCAGTCTTGACCATTTAATGTTTTTGCCATTATCCCATTGTCGAATCATTTGCATTGAAAGAGTTGATTCATGAAATTCTTTTGAATTCCGAATCAGAAAGCCAGTTATTTCATTATAAAGAACACGCTCATTCCCGTTTGATATAATTTTCGCGGCTTCATTAAAGGTTTCCTGGTAAGCATTAGGATCGGTAATTTTGGCTAGGAATTTCATTATTTGATCTTTAGATAAATAAATTTTTTCTATAAGGGCATTTATTAAATGAAATATTTCTTTGCGTAACAGATATTTAACGGTATTTATTTGTGTTTTTTCGTATGGCGTATAAGATAGGCAGCCATGAAATAACTGCCAAGTCAATGAATCTGCCAAAAACAGAGTGAAGTTTGCCTCTTTGCCGTCTATTAGTGTCTTGGGTATGTTAAATTTGCTCTCCAAGCTGTCAAAAAATGTTTTAAGGTAGTCTTGAGGGTTTTCTTTTTCATCAGTGGACAGGCGGCGAAATAATACCTCGTCTTTATAGGCTCTACTCAATTTTTTTTTGAATTCTGGATGTTCTTTTTTGGGTATTAGCGAAAAAATAGTATCCTGCCCGATAATACCCACCAAGAGTTTTGTTAATTCGCCGAAACTGACATTCCCAAACTTATCTGGTTCCATAAAAGACAGCATATAGAAAAAGACTGATTTTGTCTACGGCGGCGCCCCTTTCTGACTGGAAACCCAAAATTACAGAAAAATGTCCCCAAAATGAACTTGCGGGAATAAAAAACCGAGGTTATATTTGCACTAACTTGCATTTTTGCAGGAAATCTATTTTTAAGGAGTATATCATGGCAAAAGGAAGTCATGGAAAAGGCGGTGCCAACGTAAAGGCGCCAAGACCGACGAGAGGCGGTCCGGGAGGGATTGGTTATATCCCGGAAAAACCTGGCGGCAACAAGCCCAGTACGACCGGTAAACCCTCCGGCGAAGGCAGGGGGAACCTCCCGCCAAAAAGGTAATTTTGAATTAGTATAGCACAGAACTTGACCATGTAAGTTATGTTGGCTATAGACTGATAAGCGACATAAAATCCGAAATTGTTTGTGGACGGCGGCATCCGTGCCGCCGCTTCGGCAAAAATAAGGTTTTGTGAAATTCAAACGCTTGTCTGAAGGAGTTTAACCTGGGTAAAGGTGGAAAAAGCGGTTCAAAAGGCGGTGGCGGCGGTGGTCGCCCTCCGGCACCGATTCCTCCGAACAACGGGCCGAACCCTGCTGGTTGGCCGACAAAGAACGACACCAGCCACCAATCCGGTCCCGGCAGGAATAACGGGCCGAAGAAAAAGTAGGTTTTTGTGGTTTTTTATGAAACCGTAAAAACATTGCCCGCTTGGTAAACCCAGTGTCTGAGGACACGACACATATTTTGTAGGGATTGCTTGATTAACCAAGTTGTTGGTTAATTTTGCACCATCAACAATCCGTAAGGCATGGGGATGGTAAAAAAGCCCGAGGGCGGTAGGGTGGTGGTGTGGGTTTTTATAAGGAGAGATGGAATGGAATTGCGGTGGCCAAATGGTTGGTTTATTATTAATCGAAGGCAGATTCGTTCCGTTGAATACTACATTGAATATAACGGCAGGCATTTTTCATCAGATACAGGGCTTAAAGATATTTCCCAGGACGCTAGAGAGGGGGACACGCCAAGGATGTTTTCTGTTGAAGTAACGCGTCCTGGAAAAAACGAGGTTTTAAAAGTACGTGTATCAAAGGGAGGCGGCGATTTTTTGTGTGAAGATAGGAAAAACAAGTAGGGCGGAAAATTCGGATTGCATAGAACAAAAAACAAGCAGTGAGAATGCCGCCGCGCCGTCCGTGGCGCGGCGCTTCGACGCAGATTTTACGTCGCTTATCATGCGGTTTCTGCTTCGGGCTACGAAACGGCTAGGTCGGTCGGCCTATGGCCTCACTCCCACGCCATTTCTCCGCCACATTTTCGGGGCGCTGGAAATGCTTTCGCATTTCCTCATACGCGCCCCAAAAACGTCAGAAACCTTCCACGTTA
>JAITNZ010000229.1 GCA_031290205.1 Spirochaetaceae bacterium | reverse complement strand
GCTTCACCGATGAATGTCCACAGATACACACAGATTAACACAGATGAAGAAAATTGCGGAGTAAAAATCTGTGGCTATCTGTGTCCATCTGTGGACAAATTCTTAATGCGCTCGCCCTGTGCCAGCCCTCCCCCTCTCTTGACATCCTCCGCTACACATGATAAAATAAAGACAGTTCAAGGGTATAAAGTAAAGAAAGAATGAGGCGTGAGGCGTGAAGACTGAAATCTTCCCTCAAACCCCTCTTCAACGAGGAGAAAAGAAATGAAAATGAAATTACTGGTATGCACGGCATTCACCGTGTTGGCTTTTGCCTCGTGCAATGCGATTGCGGATACATCGGGGCTGAGTATGACACCGGAAACGGTGTGGCTTAGCTTGGCGGCGACCGAGCCCGAACTCGTCAACGGGCTGAGGACGGCGACGCTGACGCTCGACTTCGATAAGGCAGTTGACGGCTTGAACGAGGGGCTGCCGGAGGCAGACCTCAACAATTTATTCACGTTTAGCTATGGTAGTAGTAGTATCAAGGTGACGAAGCTTATAAAATCGGTCGTAGGGATTTACACGCTCACGGTCGTCAATGTGCCGGAAGATACCGAGGGCATTGTGCTGGTGAAAATCAACCAAACCGGCATTACGCCGACTATCCGCCCTTGGTTCCTCGATGGGACATCGGGACCGCCCGTCACGATACGGGCAACGGCGGCGACAGGGTGCAAAAACCGATCGGGGTTTTCTGCCGTCGCGAAGGACGCGGACGGTTCCACCTATGCGGTGGGCAGCCAGTTCGGCGGTCAAGCGTTTACCTACGGCGACGGGAAAACCGCGCAAGGCGCCGGCATACAAAGCGCGGTACTCGTGAAATACGACAGCACGGGTGCAGTGGAGTGGGCAAAGGCGATTGCGGCTTCCCCAAAAAGTGAGGACGTCGTCGGCGGCTACATATCGGGCTTTGAGGGTGTCGCGGTGGATGGGAAAGGCGGTATCTATGTGGTGGGCTACCAGAACCAAGCCGGAATATATAACTGGGGACCCGGCGTAAGCACAACGACGGGTGCTGGGCACTATGCGGTGATTGTGAAATACGACAGCACCGGCGCAGCTCTTTGGGTAAAGACTACCGAGTCCCCGTCCACTTCAAGCTTTACCGGTGTCGCGGCGGACGGGAAAGGTAATGTCTATGCGGTCGGGCACCAGTTCGGGGCTAACCCGTATGATTACGATGACGGTCAAACCGCACAGAGTGATAACGGTTCGGGTAGGAATGCGGTGATAGTGCAATACGACAGCGCTACCGGAACTACGAGATGGGCGCTGACGGTGAATGGCGGAGATGCCACCACGGAATTTTACGATGTTGCGGCGGACGGGTCCGGCAATGTTTACGTGGTGGGCGATCAGCGAGGAACCGGAACGTTTGTTTACGATGGCGGCAAAAGCATAACAGGCGCCAACACGGACAACGCGGTGATACTGAAATACAGCAGCGCAGGAAGCGTCCAATGGGCGCAGGCAGCAAGCGGCGGTGATGCGGGATTCCTTGGTGTTACGCTGGATAGCGCGGATAATATTTATGCGGCTGGCGCCCAGATTGGTACCGGAACGTTTTCGTACGGCACTAACGGTTCTAAGGCAACGGCAGGCGCAAACGAAATGAATGCGGTGCTCGTAAAGTTCAACGCCGCAGGAGCCGCTCTTTGGGCAACGGCTGCCCAGAGCGAAGTCCAATCTAGTTTTTACGGTGTTGCGGCGGACGGGCGGGGACATGTCTACGCTACGGGGGGACAGGGTGGCAGTGATGCGTGTGATTACGTTGGTGCAAGCGCAACAGGTGGCTCCGCACTCTTTAACGCAAGCGTTGTGCAATACGACAGCGCTACCGGCGCCGCACTTTGGGCGCAGTCGGTTTCTGGCGCCGACGGACACTCACAGTTTTTGGGTGTTGCGGCAGACGGGCGAGGCAATTTCACCGCAGTAGGGGTGCAGAACGGCGACGAAGTGTTTGACTACGGCAACAATATTACCGCCCAATCAGACTTCGCCGGCTCCGCAGATAAAAACCTGAGCTCAGTCATTGTGTTTTATAAGTAGGAAGAAGGGGTATGGGGGGAAGGAATTTTATTTTAAGGAGTAGAATATGCCGATATATAGAGACGATGTGACGAATGAGTTATATTATATCGATGAGATTACTGGTGAACCTCAAAAGATACTGTTGTTGCCACCTAGTCAGACTCCAGCGGATGTTCGTAAGCGATTGTACCTTAAACATATAGCCGTAATGCAAGAAAAGTTACAAGTGTTAGAGTGTTAGAGTGTTAGAAAAATCTAATGATGGAAGAGCGGATTGTGGATAGTGAGGAGTGAGGAGTGATATAGTGAGGCGGGGAAAAATTTCAAAGTGAAATCTTCCCCATACCCCATACCCCATCCCCTATCCCCCTCTTCAAAAATATATAGGAGAAAAAAATGAGAAAAGAAATGAAAATGAAATTGCTGGTATGCACGGCATTCACCGTGTTGGCTTTCGCTTCCTGCAATGCGATTGCGGATACATCGGGGCTGAGTATTACACCGGAAACGGTGTGGCTTCGCTTGACGGCGTCCGAGCCGGAGCTCGTTAACGGGCTGAGGACGGCGACGCTCGTGCTCGACTTCGATAAGCCGCTTGACGGCTTGACCGACGGGCTGCCGGAGGCGGAACTCGGGAAAATATTCTCGTTTTCTAATGATGATCCCTCGTCCGCTCCGGTAGACATTAAGGCGATCGGCATAAAAAAATCGGTGGTAAGCGTTTACACGCTGACGGTTGTCAATGTGCCGGAAGCGACTGAGGGCATGGTGCTGGTGAAAATCACCCAGAAAGGCGTTACGCCGACTATCCGCCCCTGGTTCCTCGACGGGAAGTCGGGACCGCCTGCGACGGAACAGGCGTCGGCGGTGGGGGGTAATAAGCGCTCTAATTTTACTGCTGTTGTGAAGGACGCCGACGCTTGCACTTATGCGGTGGGCACACAGTACGGAACTGAAAAATTTACCTACGGCGCCGGGGTCAGTGTGCAGGGAACCGCCGATGGCGACCATGCCAATGCGGTATTAGTGAAATACGACAGCACGGGCGCAGCTCTTTGGGCAAAGGTGGTTCAGGCTTCGGGCGCGGAAGGACAAAGTTATAGCTGGCAATCGAACTTTTACGGTGTCGCGGTGGACAGCTCAGGCGCCATTTATGTGGTCGGCGCCCAGTCGGGTCAAGGAACATATACCTACGGACCCAACGTAAGCACAACGGCAAGCAGCGGAAGGTATGCGATTATCGTGAAATACGACAACAGCGGTGCGGCTCTTTGGGCAAAGACTACCGACTCCGATTCCGCTTCGGGCTTTAATGGCGTCGCGGCGGACGGGGTAGGGAATGTCTATGCGGTGGGGACCCAATACGGGAACACAGTCTATGATTACGACAATGGTAAAACCGCAACGGGAGGCTGTTCCGGTAATAGTAATGCGGTGATAGTGCAGTATAACAGCAGCACGGGAAGCACAAACTGGGCGCAGTCGGTGAAGGGCGCGGACCAGATGTCGGAATTTTTCGGTGTTGCGGCGGACGCGTCCGGCAATGCCTATGCGGTGGGAGTCCAATCCGACCCCGGAACGTTTTTTTACGACGGCGGCGGCAGTGTAACGGGCGCTTACGAAAACAATGCGGTGATGGTTAAATACGACAGCACCGGAGCCGTGCTGTGGGCGCAGGCGGCAAGCGGCGGCAATGCGATTTTTCAAGGGCTTGCGCTTGACGAAGCAGACCATATCTGTGTGGTAGGTTTCCAAACAGGCGACCAAGCTCTGTCTTACGGCACTAACTCGAAAAGCGCAAAGGGAGTCTCCAGCGGCATGAATGCGGTACTCGTCCGGTTCAACACCGCCGGCGCCGCTCTTTGGGCAACGGCTGCCCAGAGCGAAGCCGAATCGATGTTTTTCGGTGTTGCGGCGGATGGGCGAGGCAATATTTACGCTGCGGGCTTGCAGTTCGGCGACGAAGCGTTTGATTACGGCGGCGCAAGCGCAACAGGGGGCTCCCCACAATTCAGCTCGAGTATAGTGCAATACGACAGCGGGACGGGCAAAGCGCTTTGGGCGCAGGCGGTAAGCGGCGCCGTCGAATATTCAATCTTTAACGGAGTCGCGGCAAATGTGCACGGCAGCATCACCACCGTGGGGGTGCAGAACGGCAGCGAAGTGTTTGACTACGGCAACAATATTACCGCAAAAGGCAGCTACGACACCAAAAGTGAAAAAGACAATATCGCGGTTATTGTGTGGTATAAGTAGAAGATGGGGGATGGGGGATGGATAAGAGGCGCCTTTAGATAAGATAGCGGGTTTTGAGCTTGCACAATGCCAAGAAGATAGCAAGAGGAGTTAGGAATGAGCAGGGGGGAGAGGATGTAGGAAGAAAAATTTCAAAGTGAAATCTTCCCCCATCCCCCATCCCCCTCTTCAAAAATATATAGGAGAAAAAAATGAGAAAAGAAATGAAAATGAAATTGCTGGTATGCACGGCATTCACCGTGTTGGCTTTCGCTTCGTGTAATGCAATTGCGGATACATCGGGGCTGAGTATTACACCGGAAACGGTGTGGCTTAGCTTGACGGCGACCAAGGCGGAACTCGTCAATGGGGTGAATACCGCAACGCTGACGCTCGACTTCGATAAGGCGATTGATGGCTTGACAGACAACTTGACAGCAGCGGATCTAGAGAAAATATTCACGTTTTCGGACGAGGATCCTTCGTTTGATACGCTCAACATCAAGCCGCTCAGCGTGAAAAAATCGGTGGTAGGGATTTACACGCTCACGGTCATCAATACGCCGGAAACGACCGAGTGCATGGTGCTGGTGAAAATCAACCAAACCGGCGTGACGCCGACTACCCGCCCCTGGTTTCTGGACGGACTGCCTAAAGCGCAGAACGCGGCGGTAGCGGCGGGAGGTGATGCCACGTTTACTGCTGTCGCGAAGGATGCGGACGGCAACAGCTATGCGGTAGGCGCTCACCTTGGGACCAATGCGCTTATCTACGGCGACAAGGCAAGCGCGACGGGAAGCGACGCGAACTCCAATGCGGTGATAGTGAAATACAATGTTTCAGGAACCGCCCTGTGGGCAAAGGTGCTCCCGCCTCCTGACGGAAATTATGCGACGACATTTGACGGTGTTGCGCTTGATGGGAACAAGGTCTACGCGGTAGGGGGCGAGCATAGTGGACCGAAAACCGCGATCTTAGTGCAATACAACAGCGATACCGGAGAGATGCAGTGGATAAAGACGGCGAGCGCCGGCAGCGATGCATCGAATTTTAGCGGTGTCGCGGTTGACAGTTCAAGCAAGGTCTATGCGGTGGGATACCAGACAGGTAATGGTTCGTTTACATACGGTAGCAGTGTAAGCGTATCGGGAAGCTCTACAAACTCCATGAATGCGGTGATAGTGCAATACGACAGCGCAGGAGCGGCGCAATGGGCACGCTCGGTAAGCGTTACAGGCGGCGATTCGGAAGCTGCCGCCGATTCTGTATTTATTGGTGTCGCGGCGGATGGGTCGGGGGTCTATGCGGCAGGGCGACAGTTTGGTACCACATCCTATGGTTACGGCGGCAGCGCAAGCGTAGCGGGGAGTGCGACAAGTGAGGTTAACGCCGTGCTCGTGCGATACAACAGCGCAGGAGCGGCGCAGTGGGCACGGTCGGTGAGCGGCATTAACGCGCAGTCGGAATTTCAAAATGTCGCTACGGACGGGGCAGGCAAGGTCTATGCCGTGGGAATACAGGCGGGCGACGGAGCGTTTAGCTACGGCGCAAACACAAGCGCTACGGGAACCTACGCCGGTGGAAGCGCGGTGATAGTGCTCTACGACAGCTCCGGAGCGGCGCAATGGGCAAAGTCGGTGAACAGCAACGCTCAATCGAGTTTCATCAGTGCCGCGCTCGACGGGTCAGGCAATGTCTATGTTGCCGGATGCCAGTACGGTTCTGAAGAATTTGATTATGGCGACGCCAAAGCACAGGGAGACTCCGCCGTGAACGCAGTGGTCGTGCGATACAACGGCATTAACGGAGAGGCGCAGTGGGCGCAATCAAGCAACGGCGGACAGGTGATGTTTAGCGGTATCGCGGCGGACAAAACAGGCGGCTTCACCACTGTGGGAGCTCAGGCAGGAACGCTTAACTACGGCAACGGCGTTAGCGCAGAGGGAAGCCTCGGACACCAACACCCGGTCATCGTGTGGTATAAGTAGAAGAAGGGGGTGGGTGCAAATTATTTCTGCCCGCCACAGGCGCTCTCAGCCTTGCCTTTGATAAGAAAAGGGCGATTCACTTTAATCAGCGTCTCGCTAGCAGTTTTCGGCTGAGGACTGTGCCGGCTGCTTGCACGAGTTCGACGAGGAGGAGGATGGCGATGACGGCGCTTATGGCGATGTCCCAGCGGAAGTGGTAGTAGCCGTAGCTTACCGCCATGTTGCCGAGCCCTTCGCCGCCGATGACGCCTGCCATCGCCGAATAGCCTATCAGGTTGATGATCGTGAGCGCCAGCCCCGACACGAGGCTGGGCAGCGCTTCGGGTATCAGGACTTTCCACACAATCTGAGCGTTGGTCGAGCCCATCGCGCGGGCGGCGACGACAACGCCGTAGTCGATTTCCGCAATCGCGGACTCGACGATGCGGGCAACGTAGGGCGCGGCGGCGATGGACAGCGGGATGATAACCGCCGTAGGACCTATGCTCGTGCCGATAACGAAGCGCGAAAAGGGCATAACCAGAATCATCAGTATGATGAACGGGAGCGAGCGAAAGATATTCACCAGATGGGAGAGCACATTGTAGAGCAGCGTGCGCGGGTTTACGCCGTGCGGGGCGCTGTTGTAGAGCAGCACGCCGAGGGGCAGCCCCATAAGGCAGGCAAAAACCGTCGAGACGGACACCATGTAGATCGTTTGCAGCGTGCACTTCGGCAGCAGGATAAAAATCTCGTGAAAACTAATATTCACCGGCTTACCCCCAGATACGTGCCTGAGGGCGCGGCGAGTCCTTGCAGCATCTCGCGCGCGGCGCCGGTTTTAGGCTCGCGAAGGATGGTCTCGACCAACCCGCTTTCCACGATGCGCCCGCTCTCCATGACGGCGACCTCTTCGCAGACGGCGCGGACTACCTCCATCTGGTGCGTTATCAGGATAACGGTAATCCGCAGGCGCTGCTGCAAATCTTTAATCAGCGTGAGTATCGAGCGGGTCGTCTGGGGGTCGAGGGCGCTCGTCGCCTCATCGCAGAAGAGCACGTCGGGATACGCGGCAAGCGCGCGGGCGATGGCGACGCGCTGCTTTTGCCCGCCGGAAAGGCAGCTGAGGCGGGATTTGCTCTTGTCGGCAATACCAACCAGCTCGAGCAGTTCGGCAACCCGCGTTTTAAGGGCAGCTTTTCCCATACCGGCAATCTCCAGCGGATACGCGACATTCCCGCGGACATCCCGCGAGCTGAACAGATTGAAGTTTTGGAAGATCATCCCCATTTTCCGCCGCTTTGCCAGCAGTGCATCTCCTTCCAGCGTATCGACCCGCTCCTCGTTGAAGAACACCGCCCCCGAATCGGGCTTTTCCAGCAAGCTCATGATCCGCAAGAGGCTCGATTTTCCCGCGCCGCTCTTCCCGATGATGCCGAAGATGCACCCGTCAGCGACCTGTAAGCTCACCTCATGAACGGCTTGAACTGTGCCATACATTTTTGAAACTGATTTAAGTTGTATCATTTGAACCCGTATCATAGTAACAAAAAAACACGCTATGCACAACTTCCCCCGCGACCGGTTATCTAAAGAGCTTGTTTCATCGGGGAGAAGGGAGCGGGGAGTGAAAATTGCTCTTGACATTTTTTTTACCCCATGATAGAATGGGCGTATATGGCAGATAAAATACAAAGTGATCTAATGAGGTCGTTTGAGGATATTCAGTATGAACCATCTTTAGGGATTGGATGGGTATATAATAATGCATTAATTGATTTAACAAAACAATTAGCTCCTTCATGTATTTGGAATGATAATGGTTGTAGAACTGTAGCAACTCTCCATAAGGATTATTGGAAGAAAAAGTCTCAGAAAATGAGATTCAAATTTAATAAGTATGATACTATTTATAATACTGATTATACTTCAATCCCTAGATTTAGGATATTTGAATATAAATCAGTACCTCAATATAGGGTTATGGTGGGGTCATGGATTACCGATAATATAAAGGAAATGATTATTGATGAATTCGATCTACCTCCAGAAACAGAATTCATTATTGATACACACTGGGAATTAGGTCATGGTTGGTCTGAAGAATATATGTTAAATTAGGAAATAATATTGATTGTGAGAAGTTAGGTATGCCACAAAGTCACAGCCCTTGACAAGGGGCTTGACATTTCCCCCCCGCCATGATACAATGACTTATGAAGCGAAACGAGTATGCCAAAGCCCCTGCCTTTTTCTCACCTTTAGCGGCGTCCCAAGTCGGCGCCACAGGCGCTTTTGTGCAAAACCCCGCTCTCCAAGCGAAAATCAGCAGATTTCGAGCGGCAGGCTAAGACCTGCGGAGGAGTTTTTATGAATATGAATGTAAAAAAAATTGTTTTTCCCGGTTTGGCGTTGCTTGTTAGTGCGGTGTTCGTGTTTTCGGCATCTCTTGGCTCGTGCGAGGCGATTGCGTCGACTACGGGTGAAAACCTTGCCGAGACGGTGTGGATTAGTCTGACGCCGTCTGTGCCGTTTGTCGACGGCAATGGGCAGCGGGCGGCAACGCTGACGCTCGACTTTACCAAGGCGGTGGACAAGCTGGCGAACTCTCCTTCAGAGGCTGACTTAGCCAATATTTTCAGCTTTGAGTATCCGCCTGACCCTACAGTAAAACTGAAAGCGACAACAATTTCTAAGGACGCAGAGGCGCTTTACACGCTCACGGTTATCAATGTTCCCGATGTCGAAAAGGGCATAGTCGTGGTAACTATCAACATAGCAGGCATCGCGCCGCCTACCCGCCCTTGGTCGCTGGACGGAAAGGCGATCCTTGACGCGCAAAGCGCGAAGGCGGCAAATGGCGGCAGATCGGTGTTTTTTGCAGTCGCGAAGGATACTTCCGGTTGCACCTATGCGGTGGGCTGCCAGTTCGGTAAGGAGGAATTCAGCTACGGCACTGTCCGCGTGCAAGGCGTCTTTAGTGGGAGCAACGCGGTGATAGTAAAATACGACAAGAGCGGGACCGCGCTGTGGGCGCGCTCGGTGAGCGTTGGCGGCGTAGAAAAGTCGTTCGTTGACGGGAGCGATGGAGGGCGCTTGGCATCCCAAGCCGAGCTCGATACAAGCGTCACCGCGCTGTTCACCGGTGTCGCGGTGGACAACTCGGGGAGAGTCTATGTGTCGGGGATACAGCGAAGCACTGTAGAGTATATTTATGGCGCCAATGCAACGGCAGCGGGAAGCTCCGGTAGCGAAAATGCGGTGATAGTGCAATACGACAGCAACGGAAGCGCCAAGTGGGCAAAGTCGGTAACAGGCGGCGGCGGCAACAAATCGCGCTTTCGCTGTGTCGCGGCGGACGCATCGGGCGTCTACGCGGGGGGCGAGCAGTCCGGGAGCGAAGCGTTTAGCTACGGCGCCGGTGTCAGCGTGGCGGGAAGCAGCGACAACGAAGACGAAGACGATGGTTTCGGTAACGCGGTGATCGTGAAATACGACCGCAGTGGAAACGCATTGTGGGCAAAGTCGGTGGCAGGCACGGGAGAGGGCTCGATATTTTACGGCGTCGCGGCGGACGGGTCCGGCAAGGTCTATGCGGTGGGGAGCCAACGTGCTAATGCAGCCTACGATTATGGGAACGGTATAAACGCAAGGGGCGGCGCCGAAGACAATCTTAACGCGGTGATAGTGCAATACGACGGCAATACCGGAGCCGCGCTGTGGGCAAATTCGGCGATAGGCTCAGACTCTACTTCGGTATTTGTCGGCGTCGCGGCGGATAAACTCGGTATGATCTACGCGGTGGGGGGGCAATCCTACACCGGATTCTATGATTACGGCGGCGCAAGCGTGGCGGGAACTGGCCACGCGAATGCGGTGATCGTGAAATACAATAGCGTCGGAACCGCGCTGTGGGCAAAGTCGGTAAGCGGCGGCGGCAGGATCAAGATTGATGACGGCGACGACGACAGCACGCAGTCGGTAAAGACGATACTGCACGCTGCGATGTCGGTGTTCACCGGTGTCGCGGTGGACGAGCTCGGCAGAGTCTGCGCGTCGGGGGGGCAAAACGGCAACGGAGTATATGATTACGGCGGCGCAAGCGCACAGGGAAACTACACCGGTGTGAATAGGGTACCCGGTGATAACGAGGTAAATGGGGCAATAATCGGCGATATACTCGCTTATAACGCGGTAATAGTGAAATACAACAGCAGTACCGGAGAGGCGCAGTGCGCGCAGGCTCCCACCAGCAGCGGCGCTTCAGCGCCCGATAGGGATGCGGCAGTAGCGCCCGATAGCGAGTCAACAAGCGACGGCAGCAACGCATCATTCTTTTACGGTATCGCCGCAGACGGACTCGGCGGCTTCTTCACCGCAGGCTGCCAGGTCGGCAACGGCACATTCGTTTACGGCAACGGCGTGAGCGCCCAAGCCAACGGCGAGGAAGAAAATGCCGTCATAGTGGAGTTTCAGTAGGGCATTATGCCGCGCAAGCGGCTGAAAAGAAGCCGCCCGTAGGGCGTTTAGAAAAAAATTAAAAAGTGCGGGCTAAGACCCGCAGAGGAGTTTTTATGAATATGAAGAAAAGTATTTTTTTCGGTTTGGCGCTGCTTGTTATTGCGGCGTTCGTGTTTGCGGCGGCGTTTGGCTCGTGCGAGGCGATTGCGTCGACAACGGGGGATGCCCTTCTGGACGAAAAGATCGTCCTTGACGCACAAAGCGCGAAGGCGGCAAATGGCGTCCGATCTGAGTTTTTTGCAGTCGCGAAGGATTCTTCCGGTTGCACCTATGCGGCGGGCTACCAGTACGGCAGTGAGGAGTATAGCTACGGCACTGTCCGGGTGAGTGGAAGCGTCAGTGACTCGGACAACGCGGTGATAGTAAAATACGACAAGAACGGAACCGCGCTGTGGGCACGCTCGGTGAACGCGGGAAGCAAGGAATCGTGGTTTGGCGGTGTTGCGGTGGACGACTCGGGCAGAGTCTATGTGGTGGGGGTCCAGGGAAGCACTGGAGTGTATAACTACGGCAACAATGTAACGGTAGCGGGAAGCTTCGACGGCGGAAACGCGCTGATAGTGCAATACGACAGCAACGGAACTGCCCAGTGGGCAAAGTCGGTGACAGGCGGCGGCAAGCAATCGCGCTTTTCCTGTGTCGCGGCGAACTCGTCGGGCGTCTATGTGGGGGGCAAGCAGACCGGGAGCGGAACGTTTAACTACGGCGCCGGTGTCAGCGTGGCAGGAAGCAGCGATGATGACGATGACGATGAGTCCGGTAATGCGGTGCTCGTGAAATACAACAGCAGCGGAAACGCATTGTGGGCAAAGTCGGTGGCAGGCGCTGGCGAGGGCTCGATATTTTACGGCGTCTCGGCGGACGGGTCAGGCAAGGTCTATGCAGTGGGGAGCCAGCGCGGTGATGTAGCCTACGATTATGGGAACAGCATAACGGCAACAGGCGGCGGGCACAGCGTTTCTAATGCGGTGATAGTGCAATACGATAGCGCTGGAACCGCGCAGTGGGCAAAGTCGGTCAGCGGCGGCTCTGTCGGCAATTCGGTTTTTTATGCGGTCTCGGCGGATAAACTCGGCACGCTCTATGCGGCGGGAAGCCAGTCCAATACCGTTTCCTATAATTACGGCAGCGCAAGCGTAGCGGGATCAGGCAGTCTGAATGCGGTGCTTGTAAAATACAACAGCGCCGGAACCGTGCAGTGGGCATCGGTGAGCAGCGGCGGCGAAGGCGGTAGCGGCGGCGGCGCCTATGACGACGGCAACGCGCAGTCGTTAAAGACGCTGCAGAATACTGCCATGTCGGCGTTCACCGGTGTCGCGGTGGACAAGCTCGGCAAAGTCTGCGTGTCGGGGGCACAGAACAACACCGGAGTGTATTTATACAACGGTGCAAGCGCACAGGGAAACTTTAGCGCTTATAATGCGCTGATAGTGAAATATAACAGCAGTACCGGAGAGGCGCAGTGGGCACAGGCGCCCACCAGCAGCGGCGGCACTTCAATCGGAACAAAGAGCTTGTTTTCCCTGCCCGGCAGCGAAGCGTTAGCAGCGGTCAATGACGATGCAGAGTCAACAAGCAACGGGAGCAACGCATCATTCTTTTACGGTATCGCCGCAGACGGACTCGGCGGCTTCTCCACAGTAGGCTACCAGACCGGCAACGGCACATTCGTTTACGGCAACGACATCAGCGCCCAATCCGACGGCACCAACAATAATGCCGTCATGGTGGAGTATAAGTAGGGCATTATGCCGCGCAAGCGGTTTTTAAGAAGCCGCCCGTAGGGCGTTTAGAAATCTTTGTGTATGCGGGGTATCAGACCCCAAGTGGATGACGCCCTTTTCATACTGAAGGCGAAAGTAGAAAGCGCCTGAGGCGCAATAAAAAGTAGCGGGCTAAGACCCGCGGAGGAGTTTTTATGAAAATGAAGAAAAATATTTTTTCAGGTTTGGCGCTGCTTGTTATTGCGGCGTTCGTGTTTGCGGCGGCTTTTGGCTCGTGCAGCGCATTTGCGACGGATACAGGTGCAAGCCTTAGCGAGACGACGTGGATTAGTTTGACGCCGTCTGTGCCGTTTATCGACGGCGATGGGCAGCGGGCGGTAACGCTGACGCTCGACTTTAGCAAGGAAATTGACAAGCTGTCGAACAATCCTTCGGAGTCTGACTTAGCCGATATATTCGATTTTGGGTATGATGAGTATCCTGCTTCTTCAGAGAAACTGAAAGCGACAACAATTTCTAAAGTCGCAACGGCGGTTTACACGCTCAAGGTGATCAATGTTCCCAATGTCGAGAAGGGCATAGTCCTGGTAACCATCAAAAATGCGGGCATCGCGCCGCCTACCCGCCGCTGGTCGCTGGACGGAAAGGTCATCCTTGACGCACAAAGCGCGAAGGCGGCAAATGGGGGCATCCGATCTGAGTTTTTTGCAGTCGCGAAGGATTCTTCCGGTTGCACCTATGCGGTAGGACACCAGTACAGCGATGAGGAGTACAGCTACGGCACTGTCCGCGTGAGTGGAAGCGCCTCTGACGTGAACAACGCAGTAATAGTAAAATACAACAAGAGCGGAACCGCACTGTGGGCACGTTCGGTGAACGCCCCCGCCGGAAGCTACGGATCGTGGTTTGGCGGTGTTGCGGTGGACGAATCGGACAGAGTCTATGTGGTGGGGGGACATACAACCAACACAGTGTATAATTACGGCAACAATGTAACGGTAAAGGGAAGCTTCGATGGCCAAAATGCGGTGATAGTGCAATACGACAGCACCGGAACTGCCCGGTGGGCAAAGTCGGTGGCAGCCGCCTTCAACGAATCGCGCTTTTACTGTGTCTCGGCGGACGCGTCGGGCGTCTATGCGGGGGGCATGCAGTCCGGGAACGGAACGTTTAGCTACGGCGCCGGTATCAGCGTGGCGGGAAGCAGCGACAGCGATGACGATGAGGGCGGTAACGCGGTGCTCGTGAAATACGACAGCAGCGGAAAAGCATTGTGGGCAAAGTCGGTGGCAGGCGCTGGCGAGGGCTCGCTATTTTACGGCGTCTCGGCAGACGGGTCAGGCAAGGTCTATGCGGTGGGGAGCCAGCAGGGTGATGTAGCCTACGATTATGGGAACGGTATAAAGGCAACGGGCGGCGGGTACGGCGTGCCTAACGCGGTGATAGTGCAATACGACAGCGCCGGAACCGCGCTGTGGGCAAAGTCGGTAAGCGGTTCTGTCGGCAATTCGGTTTTTTACGCGGTCTCGACGGATAAACTCGGCACGCTCTATGCGGCGGGAAGCCAGTACGGCACTGCATCCTATAATTATGGCGGCACAAGCGTAGCGGGATCAGGCAGTCTGAATGCGGTGCTTGTAAAATACAACAGCGCCGGATCCGTGCAGTGGGCGTCGGTGAGCGGCGGCGGCAGCATTGGCGACGACGACAGCGGCGGCGGCGGAGACGACCTCACGAAGTCGGTAAAGTCGATACAGAACAATGCCATGTCGGCGTTCACCGGTGTCGCGGTGGACAAGCTCGGCAAAGTCTGCGTGTCGGGGGCACAGAACGACACCGGAGTGTATTTTTACAACGGTGCAAGCGCACAGGGAAACTTTAGCGCTTATAATGCGCTGATAGTGAAATACAACAGCAGTACCGGAGAGGCGCAGTGGGCACAGGCTCCCACCAGCAGCGGCAACACTTCAACCGAAACAAAGATCAAGAGCTTGTTTTCCCTGCCCGGCAGCGAAGCATCAGCCGCGATCAATGACGATGCAGAGTTAATAAGCGACGCTAACGCATCATTCTTTTACGGTATCGCCGCAGACGGACTCGGCGGCTTCTCCGCAGTAGGCTACCAGACCGGCAACGGCACATTCGTTTACGGCAACGGCACAGCCGCCCAATCCAACGGCGACAACAATAATGCCGTCATGGTGGAGTATCAGTGAAGTGGATGACGCCTTTTGTAAGTACTCAGGCGCCTTGAAATGGGTGTACTTCAAAATTCGTGGTAAATCAGGTAGGCGCTATGGAAATCTCCAGTATAAGGAGGGGGAAGGCGGGGGCATGAGGCACAGTGAGGAAAGATTGCACAGGGTAATCTTTCCCCCTCAGCCTTCACCTTTTGAAGACATTGACGCGAGGTAGACGCCGGCTATGGTGAACGCGGCGCCTATCCATTGAAGAAGCGTGAGGCGTTCGTCCAACAGGAAGAATGCCGCGATAACACTTACTGCCGGAATGATGTTGATAAATAATGCCGAGATGGAAACGCCCAAAATAGTGAGCGCATACACATAGAACATATATCCTATCGCCGAACAGAAAACACCGAGGAAGACGATGTGGGCAAAAACAAACGGCGTAAGCGAGTCGAATATCGGCGCCTCGAAGATGAGAAACGGGAGAAAGCCCAAAAACCCGAATAAGGTTTGCCAGAATACGATGTATATGCGGCTGCGCCGTTCAAAGAGCGGGCGCGTCAAAAAACAGTAGACCACCCAGAGGACAGCGCAGCACGCCATATAGATATAGCCGAGGGGATCGCCTGAGAGGGAAAGCGAGACGCCGGAAACCAAGGCGACGCCGCTTATCGAAATAGCCGCGCCTGTCCATTGTCTGCCCCCGATGCGCGATTTTAAGAAAATCGATTCGGCTATCATGCACAGAACGGGAATTGCGCCGGTGATAATCGATGCCTCCCCCGCGCCAATCAATTTAACGCCGTTATTCTCGAAGTAAAAATAGATTGAGATGCCGGTAAGCGCCGCGCCTGAAAGCAGTGGGATGTCCGCCCTCTGCAGGCGTTCTACCGGACGGGATATTTCAGCCGCCTTTTTTGTTTTGCTATCGGCAATCAGCTTATAGACAAAGAGAACGGCAATGCCGATGGCAAAACGAATCGCTCCCAGCGTCATGGGCGGCAGGACGCTCACGGCAATTTTTATCGAGATGAAGGAAAAGCCCCAAAAAAGGACGCAGAGTATCATTGCCGCATAAGCTTTTTTTCGTTCAGAATGGGGAAAACTAAGCATGGTGAAACCAGTGTATTGAATTGCGCGGAAATAAAAAATCCCCGCACCCCTAGTTTTAACCGCCCCAAGGGGCGGGGTATCAGACCCCAAGTGGATGACGCCCTTTTCATACTGAAGGCGAAGGTAGAAAGCGCCTGAGGCGCAATAAAAAAACCCCAATGGCTCGAATCGCCCTTCTCTTACCAAGGGCAAGGCTGAAACCGCCTGTGGCGGATTAAAGCACCGTTCACGGATGTGCAATAAGTTTATTGTGAAATCGGATTTTTATAAAAGCCTTATGGAAGAGTTGGAAGTCGACTGTGTTGACGAAGCGCTCGACGGAGGCATTAAACCAGAACAAGGCGCCGCCATCATCTCGCAACTTGGCAGTATGCCGGAGGAACTCCGTCCGCGAGAGCGGCTTTGCAGCGAGGGGCGCGAGTCTCTCTCCGACCGGGAACTCCTTGCCCTGCTCCTTTCGACAGGCATTAAGGGCAAGGGGGTTATGGTTTTGGCGGAGGAGCTGCTCGAAAAAATCGACGGCGGGAAAAATATACCCACGGTGGCGGAACTCTGTAAATTGACGGGGCTTGGGCGTTCAAAAGCTTGTGCCATTATCGCTATGCTTGAATTTGGAAGGAGGCGCTGGGGGATACAAGGACGGCGGGTGAGTTATCCTGCGGAGGTGTTCCAGCTTATCCGCCATTATGCGGATTGTCCGCAGGAACGTTTTATTGCGCTGTCGATGAACGGCGCGCACGAAATTCTGGCAACACGGATAGTAACGATAGGCTTGGTGAACAGGACAATCGTCCATCCCAGGGAGGTTTTTGCCGACATTATTGGCGACAGGGCAAGCGCAGTATGCGTCGCGCACAATCACCCGTCCGGTAGCATTCAGCCTTCCATTGAAGATGATGAAATCACGGAACGACTCAAAAACGCCGCCGGTATTCTCGGCATACACTTCCTCGACCATATTATTTTTACAAAAGACGCATTTTACAGTTACAATCAGGCAAAACGCTTCTAATTTGCTGATTGCGCCTCAGGCGCTTTCTCCCTTCGCCTTCAGTATGAATAGGGCGATTCGTTCCTTTGGGGTCTGATACCCCGCCCCTTGGAGCGGTTCAAACTGGGGTGTGGGGGATATGTTCCCCCGCACGAGCAATGACTTCAAGGAGAAATCTTCAATACCCTGCTGCTTGCAGCGGGGATTTTTTATTGCGCCTCAGGCGCTTTCTACCTTTGCCTTCAGTATGAAAAGGGCGATTCGTTCCTTTGGGGTCTGATACCCCGCTGCTTGCAGCGGGGATTTTTTATTTAGAATCCAAGCTATAACAAGCCCTGCCGCTTCACGGCAAGGAAACTATTGATGAGTTTTGCGGAAAGATTGGCGGCGGAAGTATCCAAAGTTAAAAGCCCCAGATGTTCCCATTTTTTGTAGAGCTTCTTTCGTTGCGCAATATAGTTTGACGCCGCCTCCGAAAGAAGTATATCATCATCATGGGTGTCCGGGGAATTGCTAAGGTTTCTGTTGCTAAGCGCGCCGGCCTCGTCTTCACAGAGGCTTACCATAAGAAGGAGGTGCCGCCTGCCGAGCAATGGAAGGATACGCGAAAGCTCCTCCTCATCCTCCTCTCTAAAATTACTGATGCAGATGATGAATGTCCTCCGCCTTAGACGTGCAAGCGTATTTTCCAGTGCGGAAAAAATAGATGAAGGAACAGACGCGCTTTTCACATCGTAGAGGGCATTGATGATATGAGGCAGCGCGCTCATTCCCTTTTTGGGGGGAAGCCATCTATCGGTGTTGCCAAAAACCCCCGTCGCCACACTATCACCGTGCTTTAACGCAAAGTAAGCAAGGAGCAGCGCGGCATTCAGCGCGGCATCAAACTGAGTGAGCATGATGCCGGAAGTGCCGGTGTCCTCCCCATTCACCAGTCTATGCAAGCGGTAACCGGAATCGAGGATGATGAGGATCTGCTGATCCTGCTCTTCGACGTAATCGCGGACAATCGCCTGCCTCTTCCTGCTTGTCGCCCGCCAATCAATGGCGCGCACCGAGTCGCCCTCCTGCCAATCGCGGAGGCTTTCGAACTCCAGACCGATTCCCCGTTTACGCACCCTCTTTTCGCCCGAAAGCTCATGGTTAGAACGAATATCAGTTCCCGAAGTTATGCCGCTGAATACCGGATAGGTGCGCCCCCTCGTTTTAACAGCATAGCGTATCTTCCGCCGCCAAAATTGAAACGGCGAGTCTATAAGAACCTCGCACGCGGAAAATTCCCAATCACCCCTTTCTGCGGGAAGCACACGGTATTCAACGGAGAGCGATCCCTCTTTTGGATACGGGATGCTAAGCGGAAGCTCGTCGCAATCAAAATGATCATCATATATATCAAACACGTTAATCGTACCAAAAGCGATGCCTTTTGCGTTTCTTGCAATAGTAAGGCGCACGCTTGCGCTAATCCCGATGGTAAGACTTGCAGACATTTCGCGGTTTATAGAAAGAGTGGGCGTAAAAAACCTGAGCATGATAAAATCACCAAAGACAAAAGGGAGTGCCGCCAAAAGAGTTAATACCCACACCATAAAGAGTGGGGGGAAAAAATAGGCGCAGCCCCCCAGAGCAAGGAGGGCAAAACATATTATAAAAATGCTTGTTCCCGCTCTCATGTGCGCGGCGCTTCTGTTTTAGCTATGATCTTTTCGATAATCCTATCGGCGTTAAGCCCTTCAAGTTCACTCTCAGCGGAAAGGGTAAGACGATGCGAGAGCGCGGGAATAGCGAGTGATTTTATATCATCGGGGATAACAAAATCGCGCCCTTCAAGGAGGGCAAGCGCACGGGCAGCGCGAATGAGGGCGAGGCTCCCGCGCGGTCCCGCACCGCATTGCAAGGCGGCATTATTCCTACTTGCACTCACTAGGCGGACGGCATAATCAATAATTGGGGGGGCAACCATAATCTGAGTGCTTAGTTTTTGTAAACAATAAAATTCTTCAAGGCTCATAACCTGCCGCACCATATCGACGGAGAGCTCAGCCCCCCCACCCTCTTTCGATACGACACGCTGCACCATCGCAAGCTCTTCATCAAAGGCGGGATAATCGGCAATCACTTTGAGGAGGAAGCGGTCTTTTTGCGCGTCGGGTAGCGGGTAAGTGCCCTCGTGCTCAAAAGGATTTTCTGTAGCAAGCACCATAAACGGACGCGGCAACGGATGACTCAGCCCGTCAAGGCTTACCTGATATTCCTGCATTGCCTCGAAAAGCGCCGCCTGCGTTTTTGCCGGAGCACGGTTAATTTCATCGGCAATAAATATATTGTTAAATACAGGTCCCTTCTTCGTGATAAACTGAAGCGTCTGCCCCTCAAGCATGATGTTGCCGGTAATGTCAGATGGCATGAGGTCGGGTGTAAATTGCACGCGGGCGCAGCTTCCGCCAATTGCTTTCGCAATACAGCGGACGAGAAGCGTTTTGCCAAGTCCAGGCACACCTTCTACAAGTAAATGCCCCTGCGCAATCAACGTAATAAGCGCGTTACGCACAAGCATCCCCTGTCCGGTAAATTCCTTCGCAATCTCCATCCGCATCATCTCAATATTTTTTGCCGCCTTGCTTTCAATTTGAAAAGGGCGTTTTGTTCCGCCATAGGCGGTCTCTGCCTTGCTTTCAATTTGAAAAGGGCGTTTTGTTTCCATTTCTTTTGCTGCCTCGCTTTCAATTTGAAAGGGGCGTTTTGTTTCCATTTCTTTTGCCGCCTCGCCTTCAATTTGAAAGGGGCGTTTTGTTTCCATTTCTTTTGCTGCCTCGCCTTCAATTTGAAAAGGGCGTTTTGTTTCCAAGTTGTTTATTTCATCCGAGTTGCTTATTTCATCCATGTTTTTTGTTTCCTCCAGTAATGTGCATTGTTATATTTCTATACTTTAACAAATCCTTTGCGGTGATTTTATTTTTTGAGTTAAGTATAGCCTGAATATCTTCGCGATCTATAGTATACGTTATATGGACATACCGCACAATAGCATCATCGGTGTCAATGCCGTTTTGACGATAATAGGCGCGGATATCATCCGCATGATGCTTTAGATAGAAGTCGAGCGCCTTGTATTTTTTAAGGAAGCGCCCTTCGCAGAGAAAGCGTTCCGTTATTGATTTGCCCGCAGCCGTCCGTTCCAGTTTCCACCTGCCAAACGCGGGGAATGTAACGCAGAATCCCGCAATGATAAGCGCCAAAGCGGATAATACAATGAGGTAGGATGCCTTATTCTGAAAAAACAACCCAAAAATAGTATCAGCATAATCCTCGTGGCGCGTTTTCCCCGATGCCGCTTTTTTGCTTCTAAAGAGCGCAAAGCCCTGCTTTTCCGTATCCAATGCGCCGCTTATACTCCACGCAAGCTGGGGGTTGCCCAAATAGACACTATCACGAATATTTTGCCATTCCATGAAGAAGGGGGCGCCGCTCACAATGAGCGAACCCGCCTTATAGTGTAATCTGATAAGCCTGATAACGCCGCCCTTATCCTTCAAGTATTTTTCATCAATGGTTTCTTCCCCCCCGCCAAGATCACTAAAATAAACAGCCTCATCAAAAGTAATTTTTTGCTCAAGCGACTCAAGCTGCTCAAGCTGCTCACCGGCTTCATCAGTATCGCTCTTATCATCATCGCCATATTCGGCGTCTCTACTACGCTCTTGCCATAAACCGTCAAGGCGGCACTCAATATTAAAATTAAAAAGAAATTCGCTTAAGTCCTCATCCTCACCACCGTCAATAAAAACGACAATATGATAGTTTTCATAACGGACAAGCTCTTCAAGATTTTGATAGTCATTCCAGTCAAATGATGAAGAAAAAATCATAATATTCTTCTTCCCCGAATCGATAATTTGTTCTGTGCCGCCCGACTCATAGATTACCAGCTCGTGCCCTGTCTCTCCAAGCCATCTATCCATGGCAAGATAGATATTTTTCTTTGCTTCGATAGATTCACCCGTTTTAGTTGAGTAGCGCTCCAGGGTAAAAAAAGTAAAAAAAAGCGAAGCGGCGATAATTAAAATGAGGGCGATAATTATCAGAGGAAAATGAGATGCTATATCGTTATGGTGCATTTTTTTCTCTCCCCGCATCCGTCATGATAGCGCGGCAAAATGCTATCGCCGCGTAAAATTCACTTTCGCAAGGCACGATCGAGCGATAGGCGCTCTCGATACGGTGCATTACCAACCGCTCAAACTCCGCTTTTCTTGAAGGAAGCGCGCAGGCAATAAGCTGCAAACAATCATATTCCGTCGCGGCAACGGGAATCGCAATACTCCGTTTTGAAAACAGCACTAACGCACTCCGGTAACAGAGACCCCAGCTTTCCGCGTGCTTGCCCTCTTTATACATGAATGCAGCTTCTTCCAATAAAGCTTCTGCGGATTCTTCCCCCGATAGATGCGCCGCTATGCGCGGTTTCTTTTTTGAAGCCGATTTTTTAACAAAATATTTTTTATAATACATGATGATGAATATGATTGCGGCAATTACGAAGGCAACCACCAAAATGCGTAAGAAGTAGGAGAAAAGAAAATTCAAGAAGCTTACCCACGGAGCGCGATCAATTTTCTCTTCAGCTTTTTCTTCCTCATGGTTTTTTAAGCTAATCCGCCATTTGTTTTTTAGTTCGCCAAAATCTTTTTCCGAAAGGATGGTATCAAGTTCTTCAAGCGGAGCCTCGTCACTATGCAAGACGCCTGAATTTTTTTTAGCACTTTCACCCCCTTCATTGGCAAACACCGCCCAGAGAGGAGCGCAGAATAAGATGAAAAAAATCACGCGTTTCATCATGTTCGTTTTATTCATGCGTCCTGCCTGCCTCGTTCTTTTTCGTTAATTGACGAAAGATAATTTCCAAATCCCAGCCTTCGGTAATCACCCTGCTATTTATGTAGAGCGCGAAACTCATCGCTATATATAATGTTTCAACAAGAACATAATTGATAAAATAAAACCCAAGGAGAATATTACATAGCAGCGCGTCAGAAAAAACAGAGGGAAAATCAGTATTTGTAAGCATTAACACACTATAGAGAAATATATAGATGCCGATAGCAAGCACCGCCTCCAAAATAACGCATATAATAGTTAGATATATGCCAAAATTTAATCCGCCCGAGACAAGAATTTTTTTTCGCTCTTTATACTGTTTGCGGGTGGGTTTTTCTAATATACGCATGGCAAGAGCGGCGCCCCGTACGGGACTAAAGCGCCGCCAGAGAAGGTCGCCTACAAGCCCCCTGCTTCCATTCTTAAAAAGTGAAAAGCATAATTCTTTTATGGTAGAGTCGCGGTTAAAAAATAATTTCGACACTACCTGTAAGGCGCACCGGTCGAAAAGCGGTTTTAACCACCATAATGCCAGTACGCAGGTTAAAAAACGCAGGACTAACTCGTTCCCAAAATGAACGTAGAACGGCAAATTGAACGCGCGCGTTACAATCAGAATTGTGAAAGCAGGTATACCAAAAAATAAAAGGAGGAGGAGCGGTTTTGCCCTCCAAATTAAAATGCCGGAATCCGCCGCCTCAAAACCGCTTCGCATTCGCAGCACAAATAAAGCAAGTTTCAATTTTTTTCCTTCGAGTGCTTCTTCCCGCGTCCGCACAATACTAAATAGAACACTAAAAAAATCCACGCGGCGGCTCCGCTTGCATAGTGGGCAAACGGGGGAATATCATGCCGTGAAGACCAGAACGCTTCAATAATCGCCGCGAGAAAAATCAATATCGCCGCCCCCGCTATGATGGGCGACACCGCCTTCCCCGTTTTCTTTAACGATTCGATTCTCGATAGCCCTTTGGTAACAAAAAAACTATAGCCCAAAACAAGCCCTGCTTGCGCGCTTAATACAAATCCGTTTAATTCAAACGCACTGTGGGCGGACGTAAAAGAAAAAAATGTTTCCGATAGTCCAATGTTCATCATGTAAGCTGTGGCTGCTCCTAAAAAAACCGCGTTAAAGATTAATAAGAGGAGGCTCCCAACACCAGCGAGTAAACCGCCGGCAAATATCCTAAACGCTATGGATACGTTGTTGTATATATAGAATGCAAACATATCGGCATCCCCGGTAACTTCACGAGGTTTAAGATAATGAGCGCTCTCTTTATCATACATCTCTTCAAGCTGATATGCCGTCTCCGCTCCGATAATACGGTGGACAAAATTATCATTATGTATACAGAGCATCATCGTAAAAAAAAATAAGCCGTAAAAAAGAAGCATGGAAGCGCCGAGCGATCTCCAATGCGAGCGAACGGCGCGGGGGAAGTCCTGCGCAAAAAAGGTGACGGGAGCCAAAAAAGAAAAGGTGCGGACAGCGCAGAGCTTTTGATTCCCATCAAGCAATAATCTGTTTAGCCGCTCAACAATCGCGGGGTCAAAGCCGTGAGCCTTCGCCGTATTTAGATCGCCCGTTAGTGAACGCAGGAGTTGGGGGAATTCTGCCGCCCTCAATCTAAATTCTTGCTTTCTGGTTTTTAGCAACGCTTCAAACTCATTCCAAAAGTTTTCGCGTATATGAATAAAGTGTCGTTCTGTCATTGAGTTCCATGATATTTTTTAGCAATACCCAGCACATACTCGGAGGGACGCAGTGCGCTCTCGTTGGAGGCAAACGGTATAAAACCAAGCGACTCTGTCCACGAGCGGACGATCTCGTCGCCCCGATCTTTCCCCAAAACCGAGTAGCGTCGTGAAAACATAAGCACTGCCTGCTTTTCCTCAAACGAAAGCGGGTGCGGCGGCTGACATGGGTCCCGCTGATACACGGCGGGGAGCAATCTGAATTTTAGCGAGGTGCGAGCATCCGCAGTATACACGACGAGGGTATCACCCACTATATCACCTAAGCGCCGAAAGCCTTTCGTCGATACCATCAACATAAGCGCGATATGGTAGAGGAACAGAAAAGTGTCGGCAAAACGGATGGTATTACGCAAAAAGGAAGCGGAAAGTTTAAGCGGCGAGCCGTCACTCTGAATAACACGCAACCCGACAAGTTTTTTCCCGGGGCTCTGTCCCTGAAAAAATATTTCAAAAATAAAATGGAAAAACCAATCAACAACAAACAATAAGAGGAGCACAAACCATAAGCCCGCCTCATCAAATATGCTGGTGATAAAAATTTCCGCACAGATGATAATCGTCCAGCAGATACCGGCATCCACGATATACGCGCATACGCGCGAGGGAAACCCGGCAGGATACACGGCGAATTCTATTCCTTCGGGAGTTTGGGCATAGAGGGCTGTATCTAGTGTTCTGTCCAAAACAGATTGCGTAATAATTGCCGCAGATTTGGGATGCGGTTTGAAGCCGCAAAACTTAAGTCTAATAGGTTTATGTCGAGGCTTTGCGGCGAAAAAACGCGCCCAAAGGTGCGGTAAGGATTTAGCAAGATGTTTTGGACAGAACACAGGGGGAAGCATATTAGAGTGATAACATGCCCGCGACCCCGATGATTATTCCAATGGGAATGATGCTCACCACAAGCCCTATACAGACAATCGTCAGAACGCCAAGAAATTTCCAGAGCGCATAATTATTCTTAAACGCCTTTTCCAATTCGCTGTTATTGTAGGTTAAACAATAGTGCTTTAAGCAGACGCCGAATCTATAGGCAAACAGAGACGGAAAAAAATAGAGCGCACCGATACCAATATAGATAAACCCGCCGAAAGCGCTGAGTACTCCGAAAAATTCCGTGTTTGCCACTGTCGCGAGAGCTCCGCCGCTGACCAAGATGATGATTCCAAGCAGCCCCATAGCGCCGCCGCCAATAAACCCTAGGATCCCCATAAATCTAATCCATGGCGATGCGCCTTTTAAGTGTGAAAGCATCATACCGCTAAGGCGGATACTTTCCGGCTCCACCGGATTTGCAGGCGATTCAGGGCTGCCAAACGGGTTTTGTTCTTCTAACATAAACACTCCTTTAATGCGCCAGAGGCGTAACTACCCACACATTTTCATTGCCGATTGAATACTAGCATACGGTGTTATTTTTTACAAGCTACCTTCAGCACCCGGGTGCACTTCAAAATTCGGGGTAAATCAGGTAGGCGCTATGGAAATCTCCAGTATGGGAGGGGGCGAAGTCTCCCCCTACGCGCCGCAAAATTGCGTCGCTACCCCGCCCAATAATAGCACCCGATGGGGTGTTGTTGCGGTTAATCGTTCATGGCGTGGCGCAGGACAAGTAAACTTTACGCC
>JAITNZ010000089.1 GCA_031290205.1 Spirochaetaceae bacterium | reverse complement strand
CCCCATCCCCCTTCTTCCACTCCCCATCCCCCCATCCCAAGCAGCAAGCTATCTCCTCCCAGCTAACACCGCCCGGTCGCAGAATACGGGGGGCGGCGCCTGTTAAGTCGAGCACCGTCGATTCGACGCCGATTTCCGGTGGTCCGCCGTCGAGGATGATGTCGATGGCGTTTCCCAGTGTGCGCTCGACGTGCTCCGCCCGCGTCGGGCTCAGGCAGCCGAAGGGGTTTGCGCTGGGGGCGGCGATAGCGCCCGTCGACTGCGCTATCAATGCCGCCGCTCCCGCGTGGTTCGGAAAGCGGACGGCTACCGTCCCCAGCCCGCCGGTCGCCAAGTCGGGCACCGCCGGCAGTTTCGGCAGAATCAGCGTGAGGGGACCGGGCATCAGGCTGTGCGAAATTGCTTCCAGCCGCCCGATTTGCGCGCCGTTCATCGCGGAAAAATCGATAAGGCGCTCGAGGGCGGCAAGGCAGGCAATGTGGATGATCAGCGGGTCGAAAAACGGGCGGCGCTTTACCTCGAAAACGCGGGCAAGAGCTGCTATGTTGAAAGCGTCGGCGCCAAGCCCGTAGACCGTTTCCGTCGGGAACGCGACGATGCCGCCGGCGGAAAGGCAGCGGGCGGCGCGGAGGATGTTTTCGTCATTCTGCGGCAGCGTCATCAGCGTGAAAAATTATCGCTCGGATAGCGGCTTATACTTTTCGTGAGCCTGCACGCACTTGTAGGCAGGGCGGATAATCCTGCGCCCCGAAATAATCTCTTCGAGGCGGTGGGCGCACCAGCCGGCAACGCGGCTTACCGCAAAAAGCGGCGTGTATAAACTCGGCGAAATATCGAGCATCTTGTAGACAAACCCCGAGTAAAAATCAACATTGATGCAGATCTCCCGCTTAGGATGCTTCACCTTGCGAATCACGTCCGGCGCAAGCTTTTCCACACGGCGGTAAAAATCAAACTCATCCAGAAAATCTTTTTCCCGCGCCAGCTCGGCAGCCTTCTCGCGCAGCAGCACCGTCCTCGGGTCGGAAAGCGTATAAACCGCATGCCCCACGCCGTAAATCAAGCCGCTGCCGTCATAAGCGCCGCCAGACGCCAGCTTTTCAAGATAGCGCCCGATCTCGTCCTCGTCCTTCCAGTCAGCGACATGCGCCTCGATGTCAGCCATCATCCCCATCACCTTCGCGTTCGCCCCGCCGTGTTTAGCGCCCTTCAGCGAAGCAAGCCCCGCAGTAATCGCCGAATAGGTATCGGTGTCGGCGGAACTGACGAGGTGAACGGCAAAAGTCGAGTTATTGCCGCCGCCATGCTCAGCATGAAGCACCAACAGCAAGTCGAGAATCTGAGCCTCGAGCAGCGTGAACTCCCGATCGCTGCTGACAAGGCTTAAGATAGTCTCCGCCGTGCTCAGTTTCGGGTCCTGTTGATGAAGAATTAAGCTCTTGTTGTCAAAATAATGTGCCTTCGAGCGGTAAGCGTAGGAAATTATCGCCGGAAAGCGCGAAATCAGCTCGATGCACTGGCGAAGGACATTCTCTGGCGATAAGTCGTCAGGATTTTTATCGTAGGAGTAGAGCGCAAGCACCGAGTGGGCAAGCTCGTTCATCACATCCCGCGAAGGCAGCTTCATAATTGAATCCTCGGCAAAACCCTGCGGCAAAAGGCGCACCGAACTCATCAACTCGCGAAAATTGCCAAGCTGCGCCGTCGTCGGCAGCACCCCGAAGAGGAGCAGGTAAACCGTCTCCTCGAAACCGAAACGCCCTTCCGCCGTGCAGGCGGCGACAATATCCTCGACATCGATGCCGCGATAGAAGAGCTTCCCCTCGACAGCCTTGTGCTCCGCCTCGTCCACGATATAACCGTGCACTTCGCCCACCCGCGTCAGCCCCACCAGCACGCCCGACCCGTCCGAGTTCCGCAAACCCCGCTTAACATTAAACCTCGAGTATAATTCAGGGTCGATTCGGTCGCTCACCTGTAAACTAGCAATATATTCTTTTATGTCCATAACGCCATTATACCACAAACGATTTTAATGTATAAGGTGCCTTAGGCACTTTTATGCCCATGCGTAGGGCGTTCGTATTCTAACCGGCTTAGGCAGGTTTGGGGCTGTGTTTATGTTTTGCTTTTTGAAGAGGGATGTTGAGTTTATTTTGGGCGCATCCCCGCTACGCGGGGTCGGGCTATCCGCTACAATCTTTTAGCGCCTAACGGCGCTAAAAGTATTTCCGCTTCTATCCCTTGCGCACCAAAGGGCACATCAGAGCTTCCCCCTCATTCCTTCAAAAATCCATACTCGAACACCTTAGGCTGTATCTTTTGCGTCAACATTTTGAGCGCCTCCCGCAATGCGCCCAAAATCCGAGTATAGGTTTCGTCAGCGCTTTTATTATTCATTTTCCCATTTTCGCCATTGCCCTGAAAGAAAGCGCGAATATCATAAAATGAAGCGTTGACGGAAACCGTTCTATTATCTTTCGTCACTTTATGATAATATTTCCATAAGGCAAGTCCTGCATTATAAACCGATTGCGCTTCTATGCTCAACGCTTTATCTTTCAAAAAACTGCTCATAAAGTTTGATTCAAATTTATCTTTCGCGGCAACTTGTTTTTCGGTGAAGGGTATCCAGTGATTGGCGCAAACTACGCCTCCGTCGATTGCGGATATGCGGTTTTGCCCATGAAACAGCGTGAATACAAGGCAGTTGTTTTGGAATTCAGCGTCTGTTTTCCAGCCGTCGTTGGGATAGAGGAATATATCACGGTCGTTGAGCCATGTTTGTTCAATGCAAAGGCGCACGGCAAAATAGACACAACCATAAAAAATATTATTTGAATTGAAAACATAATAATGAAAATGCCGGTTTCCTTTTGTCGTTGTTATATACGGCTGATTGATATGCTGAAAATCCGGACCTGAATTGGCCATATATCCAATTCCATTGACAACATTATTGTTGAATTGTTTCACCCATTGATTAATTGATTTCCCGGAGAAAGACCAAAATGTTTTTTTGCCTCCTTTCTCTGGAATATCTAATCGGATACTTTGGGGGAAACGTTTAGCGTCCAAATCCCAGACGGTAAAGCCGATTGGAAACTTACCGCGGACATTATCAAAAGTATCGGCGTGAACAATAAACCCCGCTTTGAAGTCAGCCTTGAAGAAAGTGCGGAATTTAACAAAGTTGAGACCTGTCGCAAATTTCAATTTTGAGAACAGAGCCATCTTACACGCCGGTATTTCATGATAAATGCGTGCCATAAATTGAGCGAAAAGCTCGTTTGTTGCAGCCCCGATTAAAGGCTGATATTTATCCCTTGTTTTATGCGAGCTTGCAACCCCAATTTTACCATGTCCTGTCCCTGTTGCTTCTGTTACTGTAGACGCCTCCGCATATGGCGGATTGATATAAATGATGAGTTTTTTTCGTTCCTGTGGGTCATCTATAATACGGCGCAATTCAGGCGGCAGTTTGTCTATCCAATTTTTTTCGTCATACGGTTTTTCTATATAATCATTCAAAAAATCAAACTGGAACACATGGCTGGGCAGCAAATTCAAATTATCGTCAATATCAATAAGGCTTTGTATCGTTTCTATATTTCCCTGGTCAATGTCAGATGCCCACACATTGTATTCATTTGTTAATCCGGCAAGTAAATTCCCCGTTCCCGCGGCACAGTCCCATACATAATATTTATCCTGCCAGTTAGTCCCGAAAACCTTTGCGATATACTCTTTCGATTTATCAGCCCAAATTCTAGGCGTAAAAAATGTCCCTTTTACTTCGCGGATATTCACAGGCACCAGTAAATCACGACGGTCAATAATATATTTTTGAAAAATCTCCGCCGGCGGTCTTTCGTATTTATTCCAAAAACGCTTATATGCCGCGCCTTCATCTGTAAAACCTATGTCAGATAAAAACAATCTGCCGTTTATCTTTTCTCGAAGTTTATAATTATCGTTCGCTAAAATTATTTTTAATTTTTCGGTGATGGTGTTCCCGCCGCTGCTCATCATGTCTGCACGAAAAAAATCACCATCTAAAATGCCGTTTTCCTTGAACTCTTGCCATTCATTTTTTGATATATTGATAGACGATTTTACTTCTTTTACCCATTTAATAAAAACTTGTACGAAATTGTCTTTTGTAATTGGGCTTTTAACCGATGTGCCGGCATTAGTGTTTTTAGTAAAATTGGTTTTTATAAAAGATTTAATTTCTTTTTCGTCAATATCAAACTGGAAAACAACAAGATGTGATAACAATAATTTTGTAACTTTGTTTCTTACCTTAATAAAATCACCGCTCTCGTGATTGCTGGGCGTGCAGTTCCAATTTATATCGTTTTCCTTAAAAATAGGGAGTATATCATAGAATGGCGCAAAGGCGATTTTTTCGGTATCGAAACAAGCTAAAAAGGGCGGGGCGGAATACTCAGCCTTATCGTATGTTTTTTTACACGTCAAAATCAACTGTGCAAACATTGATTGAACATCCTGCACCCCCTTCTTGGCTTCCGCCCATAGGTAGTGAATGGAAGCGCCCGCCCCTTCTGTCGCAAAAAGGTCGCCCCGCGTTTTCGCGTCCGTCACAACAAAATCAATGTTGTCTATGTTCGGTTCATAACCAAAATTGGAGAAGTAGTCATCGTGGACAAGCCCTTTGAGTGTTTCTTCTTTTTGGACGCCGGTATATTTTGACATTTTTTTCCTCGCTGTCTCCCTGTTTGGACCTTGATGCCTGACCACAGAGCCTTTAGAAGAGCTTCCCCTCGACAGCCTTATGCTCCGCTTCGTCCACGATATAACCGTGCACCTCGCCGACCCGCGTCAGCCCCACCAGCACGCCCGACCCGTCCGAGTTCCGCAAACCCCGCTATGTCCATAGCGCCATTATACCACAAACGATTTTAATGTATAAGTGCCAAGAAGGGGGATGGGGTTTGGGGGCAAGGCGTGCGCATTAAGAATTTGTCCACAGATAGCCACAGGGGGAAGGCTTTCTCAGGTACGCGCGTAACGCGCTACGCGCACACGCTGCCCCCATACGGGGAGGAAATCTCGTGTATCGGGGGAAGGCTTTCTCGGTCGGCGCACGACGCGCGGACGCGCACGCGCACGCGCTGCCGACATCCTTCTAACCGCGCGTTTTACTGAATGCCCTTATCAAAGTGAAGGCAAGGCTGAAAGCGCCTGTGGCGCCCGTTCCGAGCGATGAGAAGATGGAGCGGAGGAAACTATTACGCAGTCTTACAAGGGAGAAGCGGCGCCGGGTGCAGGCGATAAACCAATTGCACGCTCTCTTTGTCAGTCGAGGAATAACAACGGGGGAAGGCTTTCTCAGGTACGTAGCACGCGCGCACATGCGCACGAGCTACTGCCATCCTCTAGTTACTACGCACACGCCGTC